>NZ_JBANET010000032.1:0-31906 GCF_037026685.1 Orrella sp. JC864
GCGGCACGGTTCGCCGCCTCCGGCCCGGCCGAGCCGCGGTCCTGAGCGATCTAGGCTAGTCCCATGCTTGATGCGCCGCAATATTCTCTGTGCTGCCAGGGGTGACCAGCAGTTACGGCGCCACACGTTTTTTGCGTGTTCACGCTTGCGGCCGGGGCGGGCGCTCTGGTTCCATGTAGCCACTTGCCCAGGCTTGGCGCCTGGGCCCCGCAACGCCGAGCCGCCAAACCCATGCCGCAGGACAACCTCTCGCGCTACGCCCAGCATCCCTTGCGCTTTCTGGGCAGCTACATCGCCCGGCGGCCGCTCGCGCACGCGGTGATCCTGCTGGCCGTCATCGCGGCGGTGGCCTGCTCGGTTGGCACCCAGTACGGCGTGAAGGTGCTGGTCGATGCGCTGTCGGTCCGGGGCCCGGTGCGCCTGGCGCCCTGGCACGCCTTCGGCCTGGTCGTGGCCCTGGTCGCGGCGGACAACCTGCTGTGGCGCGTGGCCAGTTGGACAGCCAGTTACACATTCGTCTATGTCACCGGCGACCTGCGCGCGGACCTGTTCCGTCACCTTACCGGCCACGCGCCCAGCTACTTCGCCGAACGCCAGGCGGGCGTGCTGACCAGCCGCGTGACAGCGACGTCCAACGCAGTCTTCCAGATCGAGAACATGTTCGTCTGGAACGTCTTTCCGCCCTGCGCGGCAACGGTGTTTTCCATCGCCCTGCTCGCCTCGGTGAACCTGGCCATGGCCGGTGCGCTGGTGCTCATCGCCGCCATCGTGATCGTGGTGATGTTCCGCATCGCCGCCGCCGGCAGGCCGCTGCACCATGCCTTCGCCGACAAGGCGGCCACCGTCGACGGCGAGATGATCGACGTGGTCGGGAACATGGCGCTGGTCAAGACGTTCGGCGGGCTGCGGCGCGAGCACCGGCGCTTCGACGCCACGGTGGGCGAGGAAATGCAGGCGCGCAAGCGCAGCCTGCTCTACCTGGAAAAGCTGCGGCTGCTGCACGCGGTAACGGTGGTGGTCATGACCATGGCCTTGCTGGCCTGGGCGATCGTGCTGTGGCGCGACGGCCGCATCAGTCCCGGCGACGTGGTGATGGTGTGCACGCTGGGCATCGCGGTGCTCAGCGCCACGCGCGACCTGGCCGTGGCGCTGGTTGACGTCACGCAGCACCTGGCCCGCTTTTCCGAGGCCGTGGGCACCTTGCTGACCCCGCACGAGCGGCACGAACATCCCCAGGCCCGCGACCTGCGGCCGGCCGGGCTGCGCATCACCTACGAGGACGTATGGTTTGCCTACCCCCGTGCCGAACCGGTCTTTCGCGGCTTGAGCGTGCAGATCCCGGCCGGCCAGCGCGTGGGGCTGGTGGGCCAATCCGGCAGCGGCAAGAGCACCTTCGCCGCGCTGCTGCAACGGTTCTACGCCGTCCAGCGCGGACGCATCCTGCTCGACGGCCAGCCCCTCTCGCACATCACCGAGGACAGCCTGCGCCAGGCCATAGGGGTGGTGCCCCAGGATACCGCCCTGCTCAACCGCAGCCTGCTGGAGAACATCCGCTACGGCAATCCCGACGCCCCGCTCGAAGCGGTCCGCCAGGCCGCCGCGCAGGCGGGCTGCCTGGACTTCATCGAGGCGCTGCCGCAGGGCCTGCAGACGCGGGTGGGCGACCGCGGCATGAAGCTCTCTGGCGGCCAGCGCCAGCGCATCGCCATCGCCCGCGCCTTCCTGAAGAACGCCCCGCTGCTCATCCTGGACGAGGCGACCTCGGCGCTGGACAGCGATACCGAGGAGTCGATCCGCCAGGCGCTGGACCGGCTCATGGCCGGCCGCACGGTGATCGCCATCGCCCACCGGCTGTCGACGCTGCGCAACTTCGACCGCATCCTGGTCTTCGCGCACGGGCGCATCGTCGAGGACGGCACGCCGGACGCGCTGCTCGCGCGCCGCGGCGCCTACTACGAACTGGTGCAGCGCGAACTGGAGCGGCTGGCGCACGGCGCGGGCGCGGCGCCGGCCAGCGGACGCGCCCTGGACGCGGCCCGCTAGCTAGGGCTGCGCCACCTTCACGCCCTGAACCCGCAGCGTCATTCGCGGCAAGGCCTCGACCCCGCCGTGCCCTAGAAATACATCGCCCTGGACTTGCCCGGCGATCTCCAACCGGCAGACCGTGCCCTGGCCGAACCAGGCCGGCGCGGCCTCGCCTTCGGCGCAACGGCCGGTCAGCGCCAGATGCGCGACGGCGCGCGCCGCGTCGTAGCCGTACCGGCCCGAGTACGCGCAGACGCCGTCGCCCCCGTTGACGCGGCCGTCCTCCAGCACCAACAGGTTTTTACGATGGCGCGATGCCGGGTCCGCGTCCGTCTCGAACACGAAAGACCACACCGCATCGAGCCCGGCCCCCCCGGCACCCGCGCTCACATAGCCCCCGATCGATAGATATCTTTATTCGCATGCGGGCCAGCCCCGCACGAAAGGCCGGTAGCTTAGGGCTTAATTGTCAATCGGAGATATCAAGGAAGTAAGCGATGTAACAGAAATGACGGCCCCGCCGGGGACGGGCCGGCGGCGCGGCGCCGGGTGCGGCAACGAAGGCAGCGCAGGACGCATCGGCCATTGGCGCTACACTGGCGGCCGGAGCCCCATGCCCGCCTTCTGGCGCGGGCCCAGAACAATGAAAATCGACCTGCATGCCCTGCAGATGCTGGTGGCCGCGGTGGAGGAGCGCAGCCTGGCCAAGGCCGGCGCACGGGAAAACCTCGTCACCTCCGCGGTCAGCAAGCGCATCGCCGAACTCGAACGCAACGTCGGCACCGCCCTGCTGGTGCGCAACAACCGCGGGGTCGAGCCCACGCCGGCCGGCGCCGCGCTCTATCACCGCGCCAAGGCCATCCTCAAGAACGTGCGGGGCCTGCAAGACCTGTGCGAGGAATTCGCCCCAGACGGCATTCCCAAGGTCAGGCTGGCGGCCAACCGGTCGGCCATCGTGCAGTTCCTGCCGGGCGACATCAAGGGCTTCCAAGGGCTGCATCCGCGCTCGCGGCTGGACCTGGTCGAGGCCTATAGCGGCGACATCCCTCGCATGGTGTCCGACGAAGAGGTGGACCTGGGCATCTACCATGCGGCCGGGCCGGCGCCCGGCGTCACGTCCATGCCCTATCGCAACGACCGCAGCGTGCTGGTCGTGCCGCTGGACCATCCGCTGGCGCAGGCTCGGGCGGTGCACCTTGACGAAGCGCGCGGCTACGACTTCCTGGGCTATTTTCCGCGCCACTCCTTCGAGGCCTTCCTGGAACTGGCCGGCGCCACGCTAAGCGGTCCCATCAACGTCAAGATCCAGGTGGCCAACTACGAGGCGCGCTGCCGCATGGTGCGCGAAGGACTGGGCATCGCCATCCTGCCCGAGCGGATCGCCGACACTTACCTGGGCCAGCTCGGCCTGGCCAAGGTGGCCCTGCGCGATGTCTGGGCGCAGCGGCAGTTCTACGTGTGCGTGCGCGACCGGCCGCGGATGCGGGCGGTCGCCGGACAGTTGTTCGACTACCTGGCGCGCCGGGGCCCACACGGCACCCCGGCGTAGGCCTGCGTCAGGCCGCCGGAAAACCGTACAGCCGGGCGGGATTGCCCACCAGCACCTGGCGGCGCAGCACAGGGTCGGGCATCCACTGCGCCAGCAGGTTCAGCAACACGCCATCGTCGGGCACCTGGTCCGGCTCGTAGTAGTTGATGTGCGGCCAGTCGCTGCCCCACACCACGCGCTGCGCGTTGGCCGCCAGCAGCGCCTGCGCGAAGGGGGCGATATCCTCATAGGGTGCGCCTGCGGCCGTATTGCGGTCCGCGCCGGAGATCTTGGTCCAGGCGCGGCCTTCGGCCAGCAGCCGGCACAGGAAGGCAAAGCCCGGATCGTCCACGCCGCGCGCGCTGTTCATGCGGCCCATGTGGTCGACCACCAGGTCCACGCCCGAGCGCGTCAGCGTGGGCGCCAGTTCGGGCAGGTCGGGCGCGTGCACCCAGATCTGCGCGTGCATGCCGCGCGCCTTCAGGCGGGGAGCCAGGGCCTCGAAGTCTTCCAGGCCCACGCCATTGCGATACACGTTGCGGCCTTCGTGGCGGTACAGGTTGAAGCGCGCCCCGCGCACCCCCTGGGCGGCCAGCGCATCGAGCTCGGCCTCGGCCACGCCGGCACGCAGCACGGCCACCGCGCGCAGCCGCTGCGGATAGGCCTGCAAGGCGGCCAGCACGTTGCTGTTGTCGTCGCCCTGCGCGCTGGCCGTCACCAGCACGCCGCGCGCCAGGCCGAAGCGGTCCAGGTGCGCGATGAAGCGCTGCGCGTCGTTCTCCGGCGGCGTATAGCTGCGGTCCGCCTGCAAGGCAAACCGTTCGTAGGGACCGAACACGTGCGCATGGCTGTCGCAGGCGCCGGGCGGCAAGGCATGGTCCAGCGGCTGGGCTTGCTCGCGGGGCGGCAGACAGGAACGGGTCATGATGGCCTCCGCTCAACGGGGATCGAACACGCCGGCATCGAGCAGCGGCCGCAGCTTGGCCTGTTCCCGCTCGAACAGCTGGCCGGCCTGCTCGATGGTGGCGGGCACCACTTGCGCGCCGGTGGACTCGAGCTGGCGCCGCACCTCGGGATCGGCCACGGCCTTGGCCAGCGCCTCGTTCAGGGCCTGGCGCACCGCCAGTGGCGTGCCCTTGGGCGTCATCAGCGCGGAATAGGTCACCATCTCGAAACCGGGCTTGCCCAGTTCGGCCACGGTGGGCACGTCCGGCAGCGCGGGCACGCGCTCGGCCGAGGTCACCGCCAGGGCCTTGAGCCCGCCGCTCTTGATCTGCGGCAGCGAACTGTTGAGCTGGTCGATCATCGCATCGACCTGGTTGCCCAGCAGGTCGGCCAGCGCCGGGGCCGAGCCGCGATAGGGAATGGCATTGAAGCTCACGTCGAAATCGCGTTCGATCAGCAGCGCGGCGATGTGGTTGGTCGTGCCGTTGCCCGAGTGGCTCAGCGCCACCGCGCCGGGATCTTTCCTGGCGTTCTCGATGAAGCCCTTGAAGTCGGCGATCCCTTGGGAGTTCTTGGCGTTGACCTCCAGCACCGAGGGCACCACGGCCAGCATGCCCACGGGCTCGAAATCGTCCAGCTTGACCTGGGTGCCGGGCATCAGCACCGGGTTGACCACCAGCGGCACGATGGTGGTCGAAAGCACGGTATAGCCGTCGGGCGCCGAGCGCGCCACCGTGCCCGCGCCGATCGATCCCCCCGCCCCGCCCAGGTTCTCGACCACCATCGACTGCTTGAGGTGGCGGGCCATCGCGGCGGTGATGGTGCGCGTGGTGATGTCCAGGTTGCCCCCGGGCGGATAGGGCACGACGACGCGAACCGGCCGTTCGGGATAATTCTGCTGCGCGGCGGCCGGCGCGGCCAGTAGCGCGGTCTGCGCGGACAATACGAAACCCAGCGCCAGGGCGGCGCGGTAATGGAACTTCATTGCAGTCTCCGTTCTTGGGGAATCTTTCTAGGTGCGGTAGGACGGGTCCAGCCTGTCCATCAGGCGCAGCAGCGCCGGCCATTCCATCTGGCCGTAGGGACGGCGCGTGCCCGGCTGGTATTGCTGGTAGGTGGCCTCCCGCACCGCCGGCGGCACTTCCGACAGCGGCGTATTGCAGGCCATGGCGGCCAGCTGCGCGCGGCAGGAAACCTCCAGACGGTGCATCCAGTTGAAGGCCTCGCCGATCGTGCGCCCCACCGTCAGCAGGCCGTGATTGCGCAGGATCAAGGCCTCGTTCTGGCCCAGGTCGCGGCACAGCGATTCCTTCTCGCGCATGTCCAGCACCACGCCTTCGTAGTCGTGATAGCCGATCTTCAGAAAGCGCATGGCAGTCTGCGTCATGGGCAGCAGGCCGCAGGCCAGCGAGGACACCGCCATGCCGGCCCAGGTGTGGGTGTGGATCACGCAATCGACCTCGGGCCGCACCTCGTGGATGGCGCTGTGGATCACGAAGCCGGCCTTGTTCACGCCGTAGTTCAGGTGCGGTCCGAAATCCGGGCGGCTCAGGATGTTGCCGTGATGGTCGATCTTGAGCAGGCTGGAGGCCGTGATTTCCTCGTACAGCATGCCGTAGGCATTGATCAGGAACGCCTCGGGCTCGCCCGGCACGCGCAGCGAGATGTGGTTGGCGATCATGTCCGACATGCCGTAGTGCGCGATAAGGCGGTAACAGGCCGCCAGGTCGACGCGCGCCTCCCATTCCTGCTCGGAACACTGGTCGCGCATGGAGGAAATCGCAAGCTCGTGTTTCATCCTTACTTCTCCTTGGAAGCGCCGGCGGGATTCCTCATGAAGGTGCGGCGCAAGGCAAGGATGGTACGGGCAGGCACCGGCTCCAGGCTTTCCGTTTGGGAAAGGCGGCGTTTCCTGCGCAACGGCGGGCCTCAAGGCCAGGCCAGGGGCTAGTCCTAGCGCAGCGTCAACGCCTGCTCCAGCGCCGTCTCGACCATGCGCCGCAGCACCGGCTGCACGCGGTCCGCGCGCTCGGGCAGGTAGTCGAACGGCAGGGCCTCCTGCATGTAGCTGGACTGCGTCATCTCCAGCTGGATCGCATGGATGCCCTGCCCCGGCTGGCCGTAATGGCGCGTAATGTAGCCGCCGGTGAAGCGGCCGTTGAGCACGCTGGTATAGCCTTGCGGCCCGCCCTGCTGCGCCGCTGCGTAGACGGCCTGGGCCAGCGCCGGCGCGCAGCTGCTGCCCTGGCCCGTGCCCAGGTTCAGGTCGGGCAGCGTGCCGTGGAAAAAGCGCGGCAGCACCGAGCGGATCGAATGCGCATCCCACAGCAGCGCCACGCCGTGCTCGGTGCGCAGCCGCTCGAGCGTTTCGCGCAGTTGCGCGTGATAGGGCTGCCAGACGGCCTGGCGCCGTGCTGCGATCTCGTCCTCGTCGGGCGCCAGCGCCGGCTCGCGGTACAGCGGGGTGTCGTCGAAGGTATCGACCGGGCACAGCCCGGTGACGCTCTGGCCCGGATACAGGCTGCTGCCGTCGGGCGGACGGTTCAGGTCGACCACGTAGCGCGAATGCGTGGCCACCAGCACCGAGGCGCCCAGCTCGCGCACAAACGCGTACAGCCGTTCCAGGTGCCAGTCGGTATCGGGCACCTGGCGGGCCTGGCCGGTCAGGCGCTCGGCCACCGAGGGCGGCACGTAGGTCCCCACATGCGGCATGGACACCAGCAGCGGGGCCGTGCCGGCGATGAAGCGGAAAGCGGGTCGGTCGGTTTCGAATGCGGGCATAGGGGTACTCCTGTAGCGATGCGCGATGAAGGGCGATGATACGCGCGGCGCCGCGGCCGCGCCCGCCGGTCGGTAAGAGATCCCTACGCTTGCAATTCCTGCCTTGGTGCACGGCGCGCGCGCCCTGCCTCCTCCTCCTGCGGCAGGGCTGGCACGCCGCTTGCTGCGCTGATCGCGTACAGGCCGCTCGAGGAGAAATCGCCATGTCCGTGTTGAACAACCTTTGGGACCACCGCGGCGTGCCGCTGGAAAAACAGCGCTTCACGTGGCGCGACATGGTGGGCAAGCCCATCAGCAAGCTGGATGACGACGCCTTTACCCGGGTGCGGGTCATACTCATGAACGGCATCGAGCTGGACGCGCTGCGGCTCAAGCACATCGCGGCGCGGCTCAACGGGCCGCTGCGCGTGCCGCTGGCGCAATTGCGGCGGGTCGAGCAGCACCAGGCCACCCTGGTCAACTGGCTGCTGTCGGCCGACCACTCGCCCATCGAGACCACCATCGCCTACGAGCAGGTCGCCATCGAGGTCACCGCGTCGGTGGCGCAGCACGAGCCCGACCCCTACCAGGCGCAGACCTACCGCTACGGCCTGCTGGAGGACTTCGACCACCTTTACCGCTACAGCGCGCTGCTGGACAGGCTCGAAGGCAAGGACGCCAACAACATCCTGCAGGGCTACACGGACATCGTGCCGGGCCGGCCCACCGTCGACGAGCACCGCGCGCCCGAGGACGACGTGCGCAATCCCTACGACCGCCACAGCGCCGCGCTCATCACCAAGATCCACGCCACGCTGATCACCGCCGCCGAATACCAGACCCACGACTACTACATGAACATCGGGCCGCTGTTCGCCGACCCGGTGGCGCGCCAGCTCTATGCCGAGATCGCCTCGGTCGAGGAGCAGCACGTCACCCAATACGGCTCGCTGCAGGATCCGGCCGAGGGCCTGCTGGAGAAGCTGCTCATCCACGAGGCCACGGAAATCTACGGCTACTACAGCTGTGCGCAGCAGGAATCCAACCCCCGGATCAAGGCGATCTGGGAGCGCTTCCTGGACTACGAGTTCGGCCACCTGACGGCCATCCGCGAGCTGTACAAGACCCACGAGCGGCGCGATCCGGACGAGATACTGGCCGGGGTCATCCCGGCCCCGATCGACTTCGGGCCGCACCGGGAGTTCGTGCGCAGCGTGCTGGACGAAGAGGTATCGCTGCGCTGCGACGGCCCGGCCTACGTGCCGCAGGACCAGGAGAGCCAGGCGTCCGTCCAGGCGCGCGCCATCCTGAACGCCGAAGGCTCGCCCAGCACCCTGGTGTCGGCCGGCTACCAGTGGCGTCCCGGCACCGAATTGACCCACAGCAACCGCCTCTCGGGAGAGTGACATGGAAAACCGAACCAAGCTGGGCATGAACCGCACCGGCATGCAGATGGCGCCCTTCGAAGGGCCGCAACAGGTCGAGCACGCCCAGGATGCGCCCGCCGAGCCCATGCTCGGGCGGCAGACGCTCGCGCAGGAGCGCGGCCGCTACATCCAGGAGGCGGACCGGCTGGGCTCGGTGCCGCTGCCGGGCACCGTCAAGGGCGTCATGCAGGCCACGCTGGGCAAGCTGCAGGGCAAGGCCCCCGAGGTGCTGTTCGACAAGCTGGGCCAGCGGCTGGCCTTCGAGCGCACCGGCACGCGCCTGTACGAAGCCGCGGCGGCCAAGGCCGATGCGGCCGAGCCGCCGGTCGAGCCGCAGCTGTGCGCCGACCTGTGGCGCATCTGCGAGCAGGAAAAGGAGCACTTCCTGCTGCTGAAGGCGGCCATGGAATCGCTGGGCGGGGATCCCACGGCGCAAACGCCCTGTGCGGCCTCCAGCGCGGTGGCCTCGATGGGCCTGCTGCAGGTGGTCACCGACCCGCGCACCACCGTCAACCAGTGCCTGGAGGCCTTGCTGACCGCCGAGCTGACCGACGAGGCGGGATGGGCGCTGCTGGCGCAGGTCGCCAGGCACGCGGGCCACGGCGATCTGGCCGATTCGTTCGAGAAACCGATGGCGCAGGAAGAAGAGCACATGCAGACCATCGAGCGCTGGCTGACCCAGCGGGTGCTGGCCGAAACGTCCTAGCCAGCGCGGGAGGAACAGGCCTTGAGCTACGACCCGCATGCCCGTATCGAGGGCCAGGCGCTGCGCTTTTCCATGCACGGGCCGGACCAGGCCGCCTTGCAGGTGGACGTGCACGCCGCCGCGCTGCAGCAGTATTTCGGCGCGGGCGGCGAGCCGTCCAGCTGGCTGCAGGCATACCGCGCCAACTTCCGCGTCATCCACGCCCTGGCCCAGCTCAAGTCGCAGGTGCAGGCCGGCCCGCTGGTGCTGGCGCCCGAGGACTTCGGCGAAGAAACCCTGCGGCGGCTGCGGGCGCAGAACGACGCGCGCTCGCCCTAGCGGCGGGCCGCCGCAACGGACGCCCCCGCCATGTTCCTGGGAATGACCGCCGAACTGCTCGCGCGCATCCAGTTCGCCTTTACCGTCTCGTTCCATTTCATCTTCCCGGCGCTGTCCATCGGCACCGCCAGCTTCCTGATGGTGCTCAACGGCCTGTGGCTGACCAAGCGCGATCCGGTCTACCTGCAGCTGTTCGAGTACTGGAAAACCATCTTTGCCGTGACCTTCGGCATGGGCGTGGTCTCGGGCATCGTCATGAGCTACCAGTTCGGCACCAACTGGTCGGTGTTCTCCGAGCGCGCCGGGGCGGTGATCGGCCCCTTGATGGGCTACGAGGTCTTGACCGCCTTCTTCCTGGAGGCCGGCTTCCTGGGCATCGCCCTGTTCGGCCGCAAGAAGGTGGGCGATGCCCTGCACATGGTGGCGGTGGTCATGGTGGCGCTGGGCACGCTGATCTCGGCCACCTGGATCACCTCGGCCAACAGCTGGATGCACACGCCGGCCGGCTACACGCTGGACGCCAATGGCGTCTTCGTGCCCCAGGACTGGTGGGCCATCGTCCTGAACCCCTCGTTTCCCTATCGCCTGACGCACGTGGTGCTGGGCGCCTTCCTGACCACGGCCTTCGCCGTGGGCGCGGTCGGCGCCTGGCATTTGCTGCGCGATGGCGGCAGCCGGCCGGCGCGCATCATGTTCTCGATGGCCATGTGGATGGCGCTGCTGGTCACGCCCGTGCAGATCGTGGTGGGCGACCTGCACGGATTGAACACCCTGGCGCACCAGCCTGCCAAGATCGCCGCCATCGAAGGCCACTACGAGACGCGCCGCGGCGCGCCGCTGATCCTGTTCGGCATACCCGACGACCAGGCCGAGACCATGCGCCATGCGGTGCAAGTGCCCAAGCTGGGCTCGCTCATCCTGACCCACAGCCTGGACGGCGAGATCAAGGGCCTGAAGGAATGGCCGCGCGAGGACCGGCCGCCCACCGCCATCCCGTTCTTCGCCTTTCGCGTGATGGTGGGCATCGGGCTGCTCATGCTGGCCCTGGGATTGTGGTCGGGCCTGGCGCGCCTGCGCGGCACGCTGTATCGCAGCCGGGCCCTGCACCGGGCCGCGGTGGCGATGGGACCGTCCGGATTGATCGCGGTGCTGGCCGGCTGGTACACCACCGAGGTCGGCCGCCAGCCCTGGACGGTCTACGGCGTGCTGCGCACGGCCGACAGCCTCTCGCCGGTGGCCGCGCCCGCGGTGGGCGCCTCCTTGATCACCTTCGTCATCGTGTACTTCCTCGTATTCGGAACCGGCACCTGGTATCTGCTGCGCCTGATGCGGCGCCCGCCCACCCCGCAGGAAGACCACGAACTGGACAAGGGGCCGGTCCGCGCGGCGGGCATCACCCCGGGGCCGGCCCAGCAATCCCACGAAGGAGACCGCCATGGCGCTTGACCTGGCCACGGCCTGGGCCGCCATCATCGCCTTCGCGGTGCTGGCCTACGTGGTGCTGGACGGCTTCGACCTGGGCGTGGGCATCCTGTTTCCCTTCTTTCCCGAACGGCGCGACCGCGACGTGATGACCCACTCCATCGCGCCGGTCTGGGACGGCAACGAAACCTGGCTGGTGCTGGGCGGCGGCGGCCTGATGGCGGTGTTCCCGCTGGCCTACGCGACCGTGCTGCCGGCGCTGTACATGCCGCTGATCCTGATGCTGCTGGGGCTGGTCTTTCGCGGCGTGGCCTTCGAGTTCCGCTGGCGCACCCGCCCGCAATCGCGTCTGTGGGACAACGGCTTCTGGCTGGGCTCGTCGATCGCCGCGGCCATGCAGGGCATCGCGCTGGGCGCGCTGGTGCAGGGCATCCGCATCGAGAACCGCGCCTACGCGGGAGGCTGGTGGGACTGGCTCACGCCCTTCTCGGTGCTGACCGGCGCGGCCCTGGTGGTCGGCTATGGCCTGCTGGGCGCGACCTGGCTGCACATGAAGACCACCGGCGCGCTGCAGGCGCGCGCACGGCGCCTGGCCGGCTACCTGGCCGCCGGCCTGCTGGCGCTGATCGCCGCCGTATCGCTGTGGACGCCCTTCGTCAGCCGCGACTATTTCGAGCGCTGGTTCGGCTGGCCCACCGCCTTTTTCTCGGCGCTGGTGCCGCTGCTGCTGGCCGGCTGCGCCGCGGCCTTGTGGCACGGCCTGCGCCGCCAGCGCCAGGCGCTGCCTTTCCTGGCCGCGCTGGGCCTGTTCGTGCTGTGCTACGCGGGGCTGGGCATCAGCTTCTACCCCTACCTGGTGCCCGGGGCCCTGACCATCCATGATGCGGCCGCGCCCGACAGCAGCCTGGTGTTCCTGCTGTGGGGCGCGCTGATCCTGCTGCCCATGATCCTGGCCTATACCGGCTACGCCTACTGGGTGTTCCGGGGCAAGGTCGATCCCGAAGAGGGCTACCACTGATGGCGCGCCGCCGGCTGCGGCAGGCCTTGTGGTTCGCCGGGCTATGGCTGGCCGGCGTGCTGGCGGTGGGCGCCGTGGGGCTGGCGATACGGGCGTTTCTGGCCCCTTAGCGGCAAGCGGCCCCGGACACCGCGTCCCGGGGCCGCCTTCGGTTTCCCTACAGGCCGAAGCGCTGGCGCTCCCCGGGCGTCAGGCGCGCCCGCTGCGCCTCGGAAAGATCCCCCTCGCCCACCACCTGCAGCATGCTCTCGGACCGGTACGACACCTGCCGGGCCGCCGGCGCGGCCGACGCACCGGGGGACGAGCCGCCCGGCGCCGGCCCGCCGGCCGCCGGCTCGTCGCCAAAGCCCAGGATCTGCACGCTGATGATGGACGGCAGGTTCTGGCGCGCCGCCGCGCGGGTGCGCGCCACCGACTCCTGCGCCGCGTCGGCCGCCGCCGTGGAGGCCGCGCTGGCGCTGGTCAGCGCCCCGACGTTGACCGCCGCCACCACCGGGATGCCCGCCGCCTCGCCCTGCACCTGGATGTTGGCCGCGTTGACCACCTGCAAGGCCGCGATGTTCACGTTGCCCGAGACCCGGATGCCCGCCTCGCCCGCGTCGATCGTGCCCAGGGGCGCGATCAGGTCCACGTCGCCCGGCGGCACCTCGGGGATCGGGTCCAGCGTGGCGATGCCCGCGCCCGTGCTGGGCACGTCCGACGACAGCGTGACGTTGCCCACCGCGTCGTACACCCGCCGCGGCGGCGTGTACACCACCGTGGTCTTGCTGCCCCGGCCCGCGTTGATGTCGCCGACGGCCGACCAGGCCAGGATGTCCCCGCCGAAGGTGGTCATGATGCGGCTCTGGCCCAGCAGGATGCTGCCCAGCGAATAGAGCTGGATATCGCCCACGCCGCGCGTGATCAGGCCTGCGGTGGCCGGCGGCGCCTCGCCTTCCACGCCGTAGGTCTGGCTGCCGCCGGGCGTGAGCACCTGGATGGATCCGCCCACGTCCGTATGGATGCCCGAGCCGCCGTACATCAGCAGGTCGCCCTGGTAGACGATGGCCTGGCCCGCCGCGTCGTGCTCGGGGAACAGGGCCGCGATCGCGTTGCGCCCGCGCAGGTAGCTGCCAAAGCGCGGACCGTCGGCATCGTTGTACTCGCGCCCGCCCGCGCGCAGTTCGGCGAAGTAGACCCGGCGCGCGAAGATACGCTGCTGCGCCGGCGCCAGGCCGTCGAAGTACGCCCTCGCCGCCTCGGCCGCATCGCCATCGGGCGCCTCGAATCCATAACGCTCGGCCAACCACGCGATGAGTTCGGCCTCGTAGGTCTTGGCGACCTTGCCGGGCTGCTCGGCCAGCGGCAGCGAAGGGTCGGCCAGGTTGGAGGGGTCCAGGTACCGCTCCAGGAAGCCCGCATAGTCGGCGCCGGCCTCGCCCAGGCCGGCCTGGATCGCGACCTCGGCGCCGGGACGGGCATCGCCCACCGCGACAGGCCCCAGGCTGCGGATGCCGGTCTCTGCGTAGGCGCCGCCTTCGGCCGGCCCGGCCATGACGATATGGCGTCCCGCGCTGACCTCCAGCGTACCGGGGCCCGCCACGTTGAAGTTGCTGAACAGGATGTCGCGGCCGGCCTGGACGACCGACACGTCGGTCGGGTCGCCGTGGATGAACAGATTGCCAGTGCGCCTGACGGTAGACGACGTGCTTGCCCGGCTGGAGGGGACGGCGGCGATCTCGCCGGGCGCCGTGGCCGTCCCGCCGATCAGCGACCCGCTGCGCACGATATCCCTGCCGGCGCGCATCCATACCGGACCGGCCCCCTCGTACCACGTCTGGCCGGGCCTGTCGGTATTGGCGCCAAACGCCAGGATTTCACCCGTGCCCAGCCCGACGATATCGCCGCCCAAGGCATAGATGCGCGCCGGGGCGTACGCACCGGCCGCGGGCTCCAGGGCCGTATTCGGGCCGAAGGCGAACAGGCTGAAGCGGCTCGTCGAGGGGCGGATGGCATCGTGCGCGAGGTTGTACCGCGCAGGGAAACCGTCTGCGGAAAACACGGCGAACGCCGGATTCAGGGGCGTGGGCATCACCTCGGCCGGCGCGGCCGAACGGCTCACCACATAGCCGCTGGCATAGATCGAATCGGCGGCCAGGATCTGCAGGTCGGCATTGCCGAACGGCGACAACAGCAAGGAATAGGCGGCGTTGTACGACGTAGGCGTAACCGAACCCAATGCCGACTGGCCGAGGAACACGCTTCCGCCTGCGGCGACGATGCGCAACTGGCCCGGCCACAGGAAACGCCCGTCCGTCGCGGAATGATTGCGCCCGGTCAGCGCGGCTCCGGCTGTCGTGACTTCCCGCAGTTGCACGCTCGGCGTCAGGTCGCCGCCGGCGGAGAACAGCCTGATCGCCGTATTGTCCGTCCACAGCGAGAACCAGCCCTGACCGCCGGATCCGTGATGGGCGCCGCCCGAGACATAGGGCAGCGAATAAGGCAGCGCGACACGGCCGGGGTCGCCCGTCCCCGAAACGACCAGGTCGCCGCGCGTGGCCAGCGTCGCCACGGCGTCTCCCAGCATCAGGACCGGGCCGCCCGTGGACGAGGCCCGCGACGCGGTATAAGGGTCGAACGGCCTGGAATCGGTCTGGGCCCTGGTATACCCGAGCGCCACGCCCCCGGCCTGCGCCGCTTGCAGATGGACGCTGCCGCGCAGGTTGGCCAGCACGCCGGTCAGATCGATCTCCTGCGCGTTGAAACTCTCGGCGCCGACCGGCGAGGCCGCGTCCGCCCGCGCCTGCAGGCCGGGATTGAGCCCGCCGCCCACCTGCAGGCGCAGATCGCCCCCGCCCGTCAGCAGCAGTTCGCCGCCATCCAGGACCCGCCCCGTGCCGGCCACGGCGACGGCCAGCCCTTCGCTGCGCAGGCGGCCGCCGCCAAGGGCCCGGGAGCTGCCCCGGCGCTCGATCAGGCCCGCGGCGCCATCCACCTCTATGGACAGGTTGCCGCCCCCCAGCGTGCCCAGCCCGGTAAAGCCCACCAGCTCGGGAATCGCCGCCACCGCGCTGCGTTCGGCATTGCTCAGCCCATAGTAGGTATTGCTGACGGCCGAGCCGGGCACGTAGGTGCCGAAATTGATCCACCAGCTGGTGGCGATCGGCTCGATGCCGGCGGTGTCGCCGCTGCCTTGCCGCCACAGCCAGTTGCCCAGGTCCACGCTGCTGCGCTGGGGCCGTAAGTCCTGGCCCTCCTGCACCGGGTTATAGCGCGCGTGCATGTCCCCGGCCAGGTTGCCGCCCGCCCGCAGCAGCAGGTTGCCGCCGCCGTCGGGATACCAGGCGGCATAAGCGCCCTGCCCGGCCCTGTCGACCACGGACTCGTAGGCCGGCCCGGGCGGCGCGTGGTTGTCCGGCAGTTCCGGCGTGAAGCCCGTGCCCAGGTAGGTGCCGTCGGCCTGCCTGCCGCGGTCGCGGTCGAATGCCGCCGCCTGCGCGCCCGCGCGGGACGCCGTGGAGGTGCCGGCGGTGTACACCCCATACAAGGAGCGCATGACGAAGTCGCCGGCGGCCAGCAGGTCCAGGTCGCCGGTTCCGGTGCGCAGCACGCTGAAATTCTGCGCTACCGGGATCCGTTTGATGATCTCGCCGATGACGACCCGATCAGGCGTACCGGGTATCGGTTCGCCCAATGACACGCACAGGCCGTCGGCGCACAGCGACTCCCATTCCGGCGGAACCGGTGTTCCGGCCTCGAAGCCGAACAAGGCCCCCAGTTCGTTCCAGACATAGCTCACCCTGTCGCACAAGCCGTCCGCGCAGACCGATTCCCACCCCGGCGGAACCGGCGTTCCCGCCACCGCGCCGTCGCTTCCGAATATCAATTCCCCCAGTTCGTTCCAATACCAGGCGCCGCCCGGCTGCGGGGGCGTGCCGGGGATGACGGTCCGCTCGCGCTGCTCGTACAAGCCATAGTGCGTATCGGCCAGCACCAGGCTGCCGTCGGCCTGGGGCCGCGTCAGCCGGGGGTCGGCCGCGCCGGTGTCCGAGCCGGCCACCAGCCGCAGGCTCCACGACAGCGAATCCTCAGGCAACATGGCGGCCACCGCCCAATTGCGGCCCATCCGGCCGCCGCTGGCCGCACGCAGGGCGACGGAGGGCACATCGCCGATCAGCCTGACGTCCGTCATCGAGGGAATCAGCGCGCCGACGGGCAATTGCAGGTCCACGGACAGGAACACGCCGTCCGGGTTCGTGCTCGACTGGGAGGTCGCGCGGTGCGGCAAGGGCGCGCCCGCCGGCCAGACCATGGCCGCCAGCGTGGCGGCCGCCGGCAGCGTGAAACCCGGATCGAGCCGCGTCCCGGCCGGCAGGACGGCGGCTTCCCGCAATACGGTGCCGGCGGCGTGCATGACGTGGCCATCGGCGTCGCGCACCGCCCCGCCCAGCACGGTGCCGGCCGGCACCCGCAAGTCGGCGGCAAGGACGGCCGCGGCGGGCAGCTCGGTGCCGGCGGCCAGCGCAACCTCCCGGATCGGCAGGTCGTAGTTCAGCACCTTGCCGGGCGGAAACCGCGTGCCGGCCGCCAGGCCGACGCCCGGGCCGGGTACCACCACGTCCCCGCCATACGCCTGCAGGCCCGGGGTAAGCACCCAGCCGTTGTCGTCGGGCGTGTCCGGCGGCGGCGCGAAGCCGTCGTTGATGCTGCCATAGACATGCAGGTCGCCCCCGGCGCGGATGGCCAGCGCGCCCGGCTCGCCCGAACCGTGGACGGCCGTTCTTTGCCTGCCCGGGTTCAGGCTGTCGTAGCGGTGGCCGGACAGGTCCAGGTCGCCGCCGACCACGATATCGCCGTCGGCCGTGGCGCTGACGATCTCCACGCCCGGACGCAGATGCAAGACCTGCCCGTAGGCGGCGTTGTCCAGGCCGGCAAGCCTGCCTTCGCGCAGGGCGCCATTGGCCAGCGCCCGGGCGATGAACTCCGCGCTCTGCGCGTGCCTGGCGTCCAGGTAGGCCTGGTCGATGACCTGGTAGGGCTTGCCGCCGGCGGCGGGCTCCGTGCCGTATGGCGCGTCGTCATGGCGCTGCACGGCGTTGACGGCGATGGAGCGTGCGCCTTCGATCCGCAGGCCGTCCTGCGCCTGGATGGCCACGTCGCCGTGCACGGCGGCCTGCGCGGTGCCGGCGTTGCCGCCGGCATCGATGCGCGGGGCGAACAATTCCACCGTGCCCCGCGCCCGGCCGTCGTGCAGCGCGGGATGGGCCCGCACCCGCGCATCGTCGGTACCGTAGCGCAAGTCCATCCTGCTGCCGGCGGCCAGCGTCAGCAGGCCCTGGCCCGAATTCAGTTCTATGACCGCGCGATTGGGCGCGTCGATGACCTGGCCGTAGCTGTCGATGCGCAGCATCGTGCCGTGCGCGTCGAGCACGGCATTGCCGTCCAGCGTCAGGCCCTGCCCGCCCGCCAGCCGGATGCTGCCCACCCGCTCGCCGCTGGCGTCCACGGTGCCGGCCACGGTCAAGTGTCCGCCATCGACCGAGACCTCGATCTGGCCGGCCCTGAGCTCGTTGCCGATCCGCAGGTCGCCCTGCTTGAGCTGGAAGCTGCGCCGGCCGAATACTTCTCCTTCGTTCAGGCGCTGGTTCAGCGCCGCGAAGGCCGCGCTCGTGTCCGCGCCGCCGTCCAGGCGCTGGGCTCGGATCTCGACCGCGCCGCCCTGGTACGGCGCCCAGCTGCCGCCGGCCTCGTAGTAGCCGCTGGCGGCGCCCCGCACCAGGCCTTGCAGGTCCACGGCGCCCGCCGCCTCGCCCAGCGCGAGGACCGAAAGCCGTCCCGCCTGGTTGTACCGGGCCGACACATCGACGATCGAACCGGCGGCCAGCCGCACGTCCCCGGCCGCGCTGCGCAGGATCGCATCCCCGCCCCAGCTGTATTGCGTGGCGTCCTGGTCGTCGAAGAACGTCACGCTGCGCCCCGACAGGTCCAGGTGCGCGCGCCCGCCCAGGGCCACGTCTCCTTCGGCCGCCAGCGTCAGCCTGCCGCTGGGCAGCGCCACCGCCGTGTCCAGGGCCAGGCCCCGGCCCGCCGTCAGCGCCAGCTCGGCGCCCAGTTCGGCCGCCGAGGACGGATCGGCCGCGCCGGAGGCGGGCGCGGCCACCGTTATCGCGCCGCCGGCGGTGATCCGGCTGACCGAGCCGGATTCGCCGGTCCACAACGGCGTGATGACGTTCAGGTCGCCGCCGTCATGGCGGTAGCCTTCTCCCGCCACATACTCTCCCTGGGCCTGGTACACCGCCAGCGTACCGGCGTTGTTGGCGCTGATGCGTTCGCTGGCGTGCAGGTTGACGCTGGCGAAACCGAGCGCCAGCCGGTCCAGCTCGCTGACGCCGTCCGGCCGGCCCCACGGGCCGTAGCCGAAGATGATCTGCGCCGCCTCGATCTGCAAGGCACCCGAGCCCGTGCCGGCGCCGCCCGCGGCGACCGCCCCGGGCGCCTGGCTTGCGCCGTTCCAGAACAGCCGGCCGGTGCGGATCAACGCCAGGTCGCCGGCGCCGCCATAACCGTAGACCGCCGAAGTGGTCAGCAGCAGGTTGTCCAGCAGCGAGCGGCCATCGGCATCCAGGGTGGACAAGGTGACGCTGTCGAAGAAGTTCAGCGAACGGCCCGCGATCAGCTCGAGGGTTTCCAGCGCCGGCGCGCCCGCGTTCGCATCGCCCTGCAGCAGGCGCTCCATGATCTGCTGATTGATCGTCAGGCCCGGCGTCAAGGCGCCGCGCGCCTGCGCGGCGGCCAGCGCCTGGGCGCCGCCGATATTGAAGGCGCCAACCGCCAGGCTCAGGTGGCGCGTGCCGTACAGCACCGAATCATCGAGCTCGAAGCGGTTGTCGGTGACGAACGCGATGCTGCCTTCGGAATAGAGCCGCGTCTGTCCGGCGCAGGAGCCCACCGCGCACGTGCCGACCTGGATCGCGCCGGGAAACTCGCTGCTGCCGGCCTGCGGCGCCAGCCACTGCAGCGCGCCGTTGGAAACCGCCACGACGCTGATGTCCGCCGGCTGGTGCACGAACCCATGCGTGGCATCGAAGGCGGAGGCTCCCTGGCCCAGCGTGCTGATTTGCGCCCCCTGCTCGATCACGATCGTGCCGTCGCGCTGGTAGAGGTTGCCCTTGCTGATCAGCATCACTTCCGGCGCGGACAGGACCGCGCCGCTTCGGACGGTGACGCCGCCCGCGGGATTCCTGCCGGTTATGACGGCGCCGGTGCTGTTGCCCAACCTGACCATGTTTGCGGCCTGGCCGTAGACGACCCATGGCATGCCGCCGATGGCCAATCTATCCACCTGGAGCCGGGTCAGCTCGGCAGCACGCACGGCAATGGGCGAATCCGGCCCGGGCGCATCGGCCTGGCCAAGCACCTCGATGGCGCTGGCGGACTGCCCGATGGCCAGCACGGCCAGCGTGCTGCCCCGGCCGCCTTGCGCCGCGCCGCCCAGCACGGTGCCATCGAAACGCAGGCTGAGCCTTTCGTCGTCCGGATTGCGGTCGGCAAAGCTCAGCAGGAGATTCTTCGCATCGGCCTCGATCACCGCGCGAGGCACGCCCCGCGTGGCGGCGTCGGCGCGCACGAAGTCGGCGTAGGACGTCTCGTTGTACTGCGAGTACCTGCGCAGCGTATCGGCCGGCGTCAGGATCAGGCGGCTGGGCAAGCTGTCGCGCACGTGCGTGCCCGCAACGGAAAGGACGCCCTCGGCCGCATAGGAACCATTGCGCAGCAGGCCCGTGCGGCCCGGCGCGCCCACGGGCCCGGCCGCCCCGTTGATCTCGACGCGATAGGCGCCCGGCAGCAGGGAATAGGTGGCCGGCAGCAAGGTATAGGTGCCGGCCGGCAGCCCAGGCACAGCGCCGGCGGCCAGCGTGACCTGCTGGCCCAGCATGGCCTGGCTCGGCCCGCGCTCGCCGCCGGCCGGCGCCGCCGGTGCCTGCATGCCCGGCACGATGGCGTAAACCGGATTGCTGCCCAGGCCCGGCAGGACCAGGCCGTCCCGCCCGACCTGCGCCAGCGGGTGGTACCGCGCATCCGTCGATCCCCCGCGTCCCGAAACGAAGCCGGCGCCGGTCAGCGTGCCGCCGCCGGACAGATCGATCAGGGCGCCCTCCTGGACGTCGACGTAGCGGCCCCGCAGCTCGACGAACGCATCGCCCTGGCTTGCCGCGCCGCTTAGCGAGACCTGCTGGCCGGCGTACGTCCAGGCCACTGCGTCGATGGAGCCGCCGTACGGCATCAGCAGCCCGTTCGCGCTGACCGAGGTCACGCTGCCATCCAGCAGGTTCAGGTGCATGGTATTCAGGCTCGAAGCCGGCGGCGAACCGAAGACGACGCTGCCCAGCGGCGCCCGGACCACGCCGCCTTGATCGACCGTCGAGGCCGCCAGCCTCAGGCGTCCGAATACGGAGTACGGCATCCCGGGCATGGACTCGGTGGTGCGTGCGATGGTCAGCGTGCGGCCAGGGGCGAAATCGGCGTTCGTGCCGTTCCAGCCTGCATAGACCACCGCGTTGGCCTGGGTCGCCGGATACAGTTGCGCGGCAGCCAAGGCCAGGTCGCCGGGCGAATAGAACTCTCCGCCCAAAAGGCGCATGTCGCCGCCGCTCTCCAGCCTCACGCTATCGAACGCCCGCCGGTCCGCGAACTCGGGCAGGCCGGTGACGGTCGCTGCCTGGCTGCGCCCCCCCATGTAGAGCACACCGCCCAGGTCCAGCAGCTGGCCGGCCTGGATCTGCAGGCTGCCCGCGGCGGCCTGTGCCGACAGGCCGCCTACCACGGTGGGATGGATGTAGCCGTCCGCGCCGTGGCGGCCGACGTAGCCGGCCAGGCGCACATACGGCGCAGCCAGCTCGATCCGCGCGCTGTCGGGCGCATCCCCGCCCGGCGTCAGCACGCTGGCATACAGGCTCAGGGACTGCCCCAGCGCCAGCCGGACATCGCCGCCCAGGCTCAGGACGCCATCGCTGGCCAGCGTCAGGCTGTCGAACCCGCCGGCCGCAACCTGGCTCGCCGCGATCTGCCCGTGGCCGTACTGCAGCAGGCCCGCGGCCTGACCGGCGTCCGTGGGCAATCCGCTGCCCTCTGCCTCGCGCACCAGCGCCAGTTCGCGCACGCGCCGCACCCTTGCGCCCGCGTCCGCCGTGCGGTACAGGGGCGTGTCCAGCGCCAGGGTCAGGCTGCCGCCCGCCGCGCCGGCGCCGCCCGAGCCGGCCCGCAGCGTGCCATCGACATAAAGGCCGTTGCTGGAGGCAAGCGTGATCGCGCCGCCGGCGCTGGCCACCGCGACAGCGCCGCGGCCCGGGATATCCAGGACGGCGCTCGCGCCCGAGGCATCCAGCAAGGCGCCCGGCCGGACGACGACGAACACGTCGTCGGCATTGTGCGACTGGGTAAGCGCATTCGGGCGTCCGGCCTGCGCGCTCTCGGCATCGAATGCGCCGCCGATGACGATTTCCCCGCCCGCCTGGACGATGCCATACCGTTTGCCGAGCAGGTCCACGGCGGTGGCCGCGCGGCCGGCGACATCCAGCACCGCCTGCTCGCCGATCCAGACGGAACGGCCATGGCCGGCGGCATCCAGGCGCTCGTCGACGGCGCCCAGGTCGATGCGCCCGCCCCAGGCGTTGAGCGTGCCCAGGACCGTCAGCTGGCCGATGCTGCGGATCTCGATGGCCTGGCCCGGGTCGACGGTTACCGCCGCGCCGAGGCCGATCTGCGCCAGGACATCGGACCGCTCGGCGATGGACGACAGCGCGCTGCCGGCCTGCAGGCTCAGGCTGGCCCCGCCTCGCTGGGTCAGCACGCCGGCGGCCGGGTCTTGCAGGTAGCGCGGCGGCGTCCAGGCCTCCAAGGCCTGCGTGGCGCCGTGGCCGGTGGGCACGTCCCGCGCGGCGGCGGCAAAGCGGTAGACCGGCATCGTCACCTCGACCTGGGCGTGCGGCGCCACGGCCATGCCCTGGTTGCCGATGACCTGGTAGCGCGAGAAGCCCTTGCCGAAAAAGTCCTCCGGCAAGTGCAGTTCGCCCGGTTCGACGGCTTCGTGCGCCCCGCCGATGCGCACGCGCCCGGCCAGGATGGCCAATGTACCGCTGCCCGTGACGCCGTAGCCGCGGATTTCCCCATCCAGGCTCAGCACGCCGGCGCTCGAAGCGCTGGCGGCATTGGCGGCAAGCGTGGC
This sequence comes from Orrella sp. JC864, assembly GCF_037026685.1. Taxonomy (NCBI): domain Bacteria; kingdom Pseudomonadati; phylum Pseudomonadota; class Betaproteobacteria; order Burkholderiales; family Alcaligenaceae; genus Orrella; species Orrella sp. JC864. Next base: position 22,354 of record NZ_JBANET010000032.1, read on the forward strand.
GTTGCCGCCCCGCCCGCCCCGCGTCGTGCCATCGGCCAGGACAGCCGCCCCCGCTGCCACGTCGACCAGGCTGCCGGCGCCCAGCATCACGTCGCCGCTGCTGCGCACCGACACCGTGCCGCCATCGCGGTACGGCAGGTAGGCGATGTTCGCAGGGTCCAGCAGCAGGTTGCTCCACAGCCCGCCGGCATCGATCGTCACGCCCTCGGCCACCGTGACGCCGGCGCGCGTGCCCGCGGGGGCCGCCAGCGTGGTATCCTCGATGCGCCGGTTGGCGCTGACCTGGTTCAACACGTTGCCCAGCCGGATCATGCCGCCGTGCGCGCTCAGGTCGGCGCTGACCTCCACCCGCGGGCCGAACAGCGTGATCTCCCCGCCCGGCGCGGTGCTCAGCGCCGCCTCGACCGTGATGCCGCCGGCCGCGGCCACGCGCACCGCCCCCAGCCCGAAACCATTGAGCTGCTCGGTATCCAGGTAGAGCCTGCCTTGGCGATCCGCCGGCAGCGCATCGTCCAGGCTCAAGCCGGCCGCGATACGCTCGCCCGTGGCGCCCAGCACGACCTCGCGGATCGTGTTCGCATCGGCCCCCAGCCCATGCTGCAGCGTGCCGCTGTCCTTGACGTAGTACGGCGTGTAGCGCCCCACCACCAACTGCGCCCCGCGCGCCAGCGCCCGCTGCGACTGGTAGTAGCCGTCCAGCCCGGCCTGCGGCGCCTGGTCCTGCCGCGGGCCCTGGTAGGTGTCGCTGGCGATCTCGCCTTCGAGCACCGCATGGCCGGTGCCGATCACCAGCACCCCCGCATCGCGGCCGACCGTATAGCCCGGCTCGCGCCGCTGACCCGGCGCCACCAGCGGGTTGTAGTAGTGGTCCGTCTGGCCCCAGCGCTCGCTGTGCCGCTCGTAGCCCTGGTACATCCCCGCATACAGCATGTCGCCCGGCGCGCGCGAGACCTCGTACAGCCGCCCGTCCGCCCCGCGCAGCCAGCTCTGGCGGATCATGCCGCTTTGCACGTCCAGCGTGCCCCCCGACAGGTTGATCGAGGACCCGGCCTGCGTCACCACCTCGCCGCCCGTGAACTGCACCGCACCGCCCTGGGCCATCCACTCGCCCACGCCCCGTCCGCTGGTGGCCAGGTAGCCGCCCACCTCCAGCAGGCCGCCGGCGGTGTACCAGCGCTCGCCCTCATAGCCGTTGGTGCCCGCCGGCACATGCACCAGCGAGCGCCGGTCCACCCAGATGTTGCTGTTGTTCAGCTGGCCGCTGTCGCGGTTGACCGGCGCATCGCGCTGCTCGTTGCCCTGCACGTTGATCTGCAGGTTGTTGCTCTCCATGGCCACCCGCACGCCCACCGCGCCCGAGACGTCCAGCACCGCGCCCTCGCGCACCAGCGCGCGCCGCGCGGCGTTCACCGCGATCTGCCCGCCCGTGGCCAGGGTCAGCGAGCCGCCCTCGAAGTCCACCGTGCCGCCGCTTTCGATCCGCACCAGCGACAGGTCGCGCCGGAAATCGTCGGCCCGCACGATGTTGTCCTGGGAGTTATCCACCACCGGCGCCTGCAGGCTGTCGCGCTGGCCGTCCAGCGCCGTGGCGTCGGTATCGGCCAGCACGATGGCCGTGGCGCTGTCCCGGCCCAGCAGCACCTGCCCGTCGGCGCCGGCGGCCCTCAGGTGTATCGTGCCGCGCAGGTCCTGCGAGCTCGTGGCCACGGCCACGCCCAGCTGGCGCACCTGCGTGCCGGCCAGCGTGATGTCGCCTTGCGGTGATTGGATCAGGCCCGTATTGGCCACGATGCCGCTGCCGGCGGCCGTGACCTCGTTGCCGCGCGTGGTCGACGAGGGGTTGCCTTCGGTGCCCTGACCGCGAGCGATGACGAAGCTGTCGCCGGCGGCCAGCAGCGCCTGCCCGCGCGGGGTGTGGATCGTGCCGGCGTTCTGGACCTGCTTGCCGGCCAGCAGCACGTAGCCCCCGCCCGAAGTGGAGCTGGCCGGGGCGTGCGTGGCCAGGCGCGCGCCCGCCTGGACTTCGATGTTGCCCAAGGCATCCTGGAACGTGGGCGTGCCGCCTTCGGAATACAGCCCGCGGGCCAGGAACTGCGCGTCCAGGGCCTGCCCCTGGCTGCCGGTGGTGGCGGCCGCCGCGGCCACCAGGTTGCGCACATTGACCTGGCTGCTGCCGGTGAACACCACGCCGTTCTGGTTGGCGATCATCACCGTGCCGTCGGCGCGGATGCTGCCCTGGATCTGGCTGGGGCGCGCATCGCCCATCACCTTGTTCAGCACGGCATCCGTAGACGCCTGCCTGAACGTCAGGTCCGTATTGCGCCCCACGTGAAAACTGTTCCACTCCAGGATCGCGCGCGGGCGGTCCTGCGCGATGGTGACCTGCTGGCGCCCGTCCTTGACGCCGGTTTCGGGCGCGGCCGCGTCCCAACGCCCGCCGGCCAGCGGATCCAGGCCGTCCGCGCCCAGGCCGTCGCGCACCCAGGCGGCATTCTGCGCATGATTGCGCGCCTGCTCCTGCGCGGCCTGCTGCGCGGCAATGGCGTTGGCCGTGCGGTTCAGGTTGGCGATCGAGCGCGAGAGCTGCTCGCGCGCCTGGGCCTGCTGGCGCGCCGAAGTGGGCAGGGTCGCCCCAGGCGCGGGCGCGCGCTGCGCCGCGCGCGCCTGGCCGCCCGCGCCGGCGCCGGCGGCGAACCAGGCCCCGCCTCCCGCGTGGGCCGACACGTCCTGGGGCAGCGCCGCCGCGCCGGCCAGCAGCGCCACGGCCAGCGCCTGGGCCAGCGGAGTCGGGCGCGGCAGGCGCGGCGAGCCGGGACGCAGCCGACGATGCGGGCTGGACATGGCGGACGAAAAAACTTGCGTGACGGGCTTGGACATGGGATGCGGATCCTGATCGATGCATGGGTGGCCGCCGCGCCGGGCACGGCTGGCCTGTACCCCTACTAGTCGAATCGCGCCGCCCGGATCGGTACAGCAATCCCCATGAATTTTTTTTGACAAGACACGCGTCCCAAGCCCGGGCGGCCGGACAGGCGGCGATTCAGCTCAGGAACACCACGTCGGCCACGCGCCGCACCTGCGCGTCGTACATTTTCTGGATATGCACGATGGCCTCGTCCAACGCATCCACGGCAAAGCGGCCGCTGAGGCGGCGCTCGGCCAGCGCGCCGCGCAGCAGCACGACCCGCCCCGGGCGGTAGCGGTTGATTTCCTCGATGGCCTGGGCCAGCGGCATGTCGTGAAAGGCCACGATGCCCTGGCGCCAACCCTGGCCCTGCTGGCCCAAGCCGGTGGGCTCGCCCAGGCGATGGCTGTCGTAGAGGACTTCCTGGCTGGCCAGCAGCGCCAGCTCGCGCGCCGGATGCCGCAGCTGCGCGGCGCCCTGGTTGCAGCGCATCCGCACCTGCCCCGAAGGCAGGTGCCGCAGCTCGATATCGCCCGCGTCCAGGCGGATATGGCCGCTGCCTGCCACCACCTCGCAAGGCGCGCCGCCCGAGGCCGACACGGCGGCCTCGCCGGCGATCAGCTCGATGCGCGGATGGCCGCGCCCGGACTGCAAGGCGACGCTGGTGCGGGTGTTCAGTGCCAGCCGCACGCCGGCCAGCTCGACTTCGCGCTGCTCGCCGGTCGCCGTGCGCAGGTCCGCGCCCAATTCGGTCCACGAAGGCCACAGGCCAAATGGCGGCTTTACCAGCGCCACCGCCGCCATCGCGCCCAGGGCCGGCACCGCGGCGCCGAGCAGCAGCCGGCGCCGCGGCTGGACCGGCCGCGGCGCCGCGCGGGCCTGCTGCGCCAGGTCCGGATGCTGCGCCTCGTATTGCCGCGCCGCCACGCCCAGCACCTGCCAGTGGCGGCAGGCCTGCCGCCAGGCCTGCTCGTGCGCGGCGCTTTGCGCCCGCCAGCGCACGAACGCCTGGCCGTCGCGGCGCGTGGGCCGGCCGGTCGCCAGCTTGCGCGCCCAGGCGTGGGCCTCGGCCTGGATGGCCGCCAGGCTCTGGGCGTCGATGTCGGCGGTGGCGTGGGAATGCATGGATGCGGCCTATAGGCGGTTCTTGTGATCTAGACGTTTCAGCAGGGCCGGATCGGCACCCAAAAGGCCCGGAAAATACACATGGTTACTCCTTCGGGTCCTGCATGGCGCGCACGCAGGCTTCATGGGCCGTCTGCAGTTCGCGCCCGACCAGGCGCACGGAAATGCCCCAGCGCCGGGCCAGCTCGGCGCGCGGCACGCCATGCACGCGCGCCGCGATGAGAATGTCGCGCTGGCGCGCCGGCAGGGCCTCCAGCGCCCGGCTCATGCGCGCCAGGTCGTGGCGGGCCTGGGCGGTCTGCTCGGGGCCTGCCGCCTCGTCGGGCACATCGAAGAAGGCGTTGACCTCGGCTTCGCCAAGCAGCCGCCCATCGCCGCGCAGGCGGTCGATGGCCGCATGCACGGCGGTGTTGACCAGGTAGCTTTGCGGGTGCCGCACGCCCGCCAGGCCGTTCTTGTCGGTCAGGCGGATGTAGGCTTCGTGCAGCGCATCGCCGGCCAGTTCGGGCGAAGCGCCGCCCAGCCGCCGCGCCACCAGCGAGCGCAGCGCCTCGTAGCGCTCGGTGAACAGCCGGCGCAGGCGGTCCAGGTCGGCACCGCTCACCAGGCGCCCCTTGGCCCGCGCCCGCCCGCGATCGCGCCGGCCAGCGGCCGGATGCCCGCCCTTTCCTTCATGACGGGCAACCGCCATGGCGCTGCGCCGCTTCGGGCGTGATCAGCAAGGTCAGCGGCTGCGCCGCGCCGCGCGGAGGCGATGCCCCGACCGTCAGCCCCGAGAGCGCCGCATGGATCATGGGTTCGAGTTCGGGACGACCGCTGGCGTGCACCTGCAGGCCGTCGATGGCGGCAATGTCGTTCAGGCGAAAGCGCAGCGCCAGCCGGTAGCTGCCCGCCTGGATCTGCGGCCGCGCGCACAGCGCCTGGATGATGCGTGCCTGCAACTGGCCGTAGAAGCGCTGGCGCGCCGGATCGGCCGGCACGCCGGCCGCCGGGGAAGGCGGGGCGGCCTGGGCCAGGGGGGCCAGCGACACCGCGCGGCGCGAGGCGTGGCGCGGCACGATGCCGGTTCCGGCCAGCAGGCGCTGCAGGGCCTGGTCCTCGGTATAGCGGCCTTGCACCGGCGCCGAACGCCGGCCCGCCACCTGTTGCGTGTCGTACAGCACCGAGCGGCCGGTCTGGGCGCTGTAGCGCTGCAAGGCGTCGTGCAAAGGCAAGGCCGGCAGCGCAAAGTGCTGGACGGCCGGCGCATCCTGCCGCACCGGCCGGGCCGCGGGCATGTCCGCGTCCTGGCCGGCTTGTGCCGGCGCGCCGGACACCGCGATGCCCTGGGCCGGACCCGCCGCCGGCCAGGCGGGCGCAGCGGCGCCGCATGCCAGCGTCAGCGCCACCACGGCTCGCACGCGTACGCAAGACCAGGGATTTCGGACCGAACAAGGGACGCATCCACGCACACAGGAGCCCGGGAAAAAACGCGACCGCCAGGATGGGCGGTCGGGCAAGCCTGCATTCTATGGAGCGAACGTGAATCTCAGGTTACAGAACCGTGACGGCTATTGTGGACTTCCGGCCCGCGCCGGCTTGCGGCCGTCTTCACACCACGGGCGAAAGGCCCCCGTCCACGTTGACGGCCGTACCCGTCACATAGGAAGCCAGGTCCGAAGCCAGGAAACACGCCAGGGCGGCGAACTCCTCGGCCCGCCCCACCCGGCCCAGCGGAATGCCGGCCGCCATGTCCTGCAGCACTGTCTCCAGCGGCACGCCCAGCGCATCGGCGCGCCGCACCCACTGGTCGCTTTCGATCTTGCCCACCAGCAGCGCATTGACCAGGATATTGTCCGCCGCGCCTTCGGCCGACAGCGCCTTGGTCAGCGCCATGCCCGCCGCGCGCGACACCGAGGTCGGCAAGGACCTGGCGCCCGGCGCCTTGGCGCCCACGTTCAGCACATTGATGACGCGGCCCCAGCGGCGCTGCCGCATCTGCGGCCAGGCCAGCCGCACAAGCCGGATCGCGGCGAACAGCTTCAGGTCCAGGTCGTCCTGCCAGGCCTGGTCGCTGACTTCGGCGAAGGGCTTGGCAGCCGAGACGCCGGCATTGTTGACGACGATGTCCACGCGGCCGAAGGCCTGCATGGCGCCCTCGTACAACTGCTGCACGCCATCGGCCGTAGCCACGTCGCAGGGCACCGCATGGACGCGATCCCCGCCATGCCCGGCCAGCCTTGCCCGGGCCGCCTGCAGCGCCGCCTCGCCGCGCGCGGCGATGACGACGCTGGCGCCCGAGCGCAGGTAGCGCTCGGCGATGGCATAGCCCAAGCCCTTGCTGCCGCCGGTGATAAGGGCGGTGCGTCCTGTCAGCGTCACTTCCATGTCCTGGCCTCGTCGGGTGATGGTTCCTGGGACGAGTGTAGGGCATGAACCCCAGGCAAGGCCGGATCCCTAATCGGCCCGGAGCCGTCACCGATAAGGCGCCACCAGCTCCTGCAGGCCGGCATCGTCGGGCAGGTCCAGGCACTGCATCACGCGCAACGATTCGCCGCGCTTGGACGGATAGGGCCGGCCCTGCCAGGCCTGCACGCGCGCCACGATCTGCTCGTACACATCGGCCTGGGCCGCGCCCAGCTCGACATAGGCGCCCGATGCGCGGCGCGCGTCCGCGGCCACGGGCGTATCGGGAAAGGCGCGCATCAGGCATTGGGCAACGGCGAATTTCTCCAGGCGCCGCGCCTCGGACAAATCCTGCCCCTGGCCCGTTCCCTGCGCGCCGGCGGCCGCCTGCGCCGCGCGCGGGCCCGGGGCCGCGCAGGCGGCCAGGCACAACAAGGTCGATACCGCAGCGGCAAGCCCTCGCACCTTCATTTCAACTCCCACAGGCTGGCGCGCGTCGATTCGCGAAAATAGCAGGTGTCCGCGCAGGCCCCGCCATTCCACAGCGTGGCATGCCCCGACGCATCGCTCCAGATGGCCACTTCGAACACGATAATGCCTTTCCTGCCGGCGAACATGGCCGGCGTCGGGTTCTGGAAAACCTCGTCAGGCGGGCCGAACAGCGATTGCAGGTGCGGCACCAGGTCCCGCACCCGGTACAGGTAGCGCGCCCCGTTGGCTCCCGAGGAGGTGGCCCCGGCGCCGGCCCCAATGGCGAAACCCGTCTGGTTGAGCACGTAGCTCAGGCGGATGGCGCAGGCATTGGTGAAGATCCCGGCATCGATGTTGGCCTGGACTTTCCCGCCTATGACGCGGCCCACGTGGGCCACGGAGCCGTTGACCCGGGAGAACGCCCCCCAGGCCAGGTTGAACGAAGGTCTGTGGGCCATATCGCTGTCTCTCCCCGGTCATGAATGGCCAGGACGATATCGGCGCGCGCGGACCGCTTTATGACAGGAAAAGATACGTTACCCATTGAAAACAACAGTACCCGGGCCGGCCATGCCGACGGCCGCCCTGCCGCCGCCGGGCAGCCAGGGCACGGGCCGGCCGATCCACCAGCCCTGCAGCCACAGGCCCGGCGCATCGCCCAGCAGGGCCAGGTCCTGCCGGGTTTCCATGCCTTCGACCACCACATGGTCCGCGATCGAGGCGCAAAGCCGGATCAGGTTGGCCAGCATGGCCCGGGCCGCCTCGCACTCGCGCGCGCGGCGCAGGTAGCCGATGTCGATCTTGATGATGTCGGGCCGGGCCTGCACCGCGAACTCCAGGTTGGCAAAGCCCGCGCCGAAATCATCCAGGGCCACCCGGCAGCCCAGGCCTTGCAGGCGCCGCACGAAAGCCAGGGCCGCCGCCGGATCGGCGATGCGGGTGCTTTCCGTGATTTCCAGCACCAGCCGGCCGGCCAGCGCCCGGTCGGCCTGCAGGCGGCGCAAGATGGGCTGCCACCATCCATCATCGGCCATGCTGGCCGCCGACACGTTGCATCCCAGCACCAGGCCCGGGTGGGCGCCGAGCAGGTCCAGGACGGCCCCGACCACGCAATGATCGACATGGCGCATCAGGCCCAGCCGCTCCAGCGCGCCGATGGCATGGCCCACGGACAGCACCGCCCCGTCGCTGGCGGGCGCGCGCAACAAGGCTTCCAGGTAGACCGGGCAAGAGGGCGCGCGGCGCGCGGCCACCGGCTGGAAGGCGAACAGCAGCTCGCCGCCGGCCAGGTGCCGGTATAGCCGCAAGGCCTGGTCCATGTCCGCGAGATAGGCGCAGCGCCAGGCATCGCGCGGCAAGGCAGGCGCGCGCCGGCCGCGTTCGGCCGGGCCGCGCTCGGCCGATATGCCGGCCCCCCCGCCCGCGCCGGCCCCGGCGGGCAAGGGCCGCGGCTCGATCGTGTCCGCGCGCAGGGCGGCGAGCACCGAACGGCCGGCGCGCTCGACCGGCATGCCGCCCAATTGCGCCAGGACGGCGCTCACGTCGCGGTTCGCGCCAAGGGCCGCAGCGGCCGCCACGGCGACGAAGCGGCTTTCGTCTCCCACCGCGCCGGCCCGCACGGCCAGGCCCAGGGCGCGTGCGCGCACCCGCAATGCGGCCACCACCCCGCGCGCGAAATCCTCGCCGTAGGCCTGGGCCAATTGCGTATAGTTTTCAATTGTTACTATAAATTTCAGCGGGGCTTGCAGGCCCGGCGCGGGCTGGGCGAGGCCGCCCGCGGCGGCGCCAGTCGAGGAGACGCCGGCCGCCTCGGTCACGCCCGCCCCGCCGGAAAGGCGCCCCACCCTGCCCGCCAGCCGCCGACAGCCTGGGGGCAGGCCATTCGGACAGAAAGGACCCCTTCTGTCAGGCTGGGAAGGTATCAAAACGCTGTCGCAGGCCGGGCACTTATATGCAAGCAACTATTGCGTCACCGCGGCGGGCAAAAGGGGTCCCTTTTGTCAATATTTGCTACATGAAGCGTCGGAACGAAACCGCCGTGCCCGCCTGCGGCCCTTCGTGCCAGCCCTCTATCCCATGCACACCTCCAATAACGCCAGAAAGTACGGATATGCCCGGGTCTCCACCGAAGACCAGAACCTGGACCTGCAGGTCTCGGCCCTGACGCGGGCCGGCTGCGTGCGCCTGTACACCGACAAGGGCATATCGGGCGCCGCCGCCTCGCGCCCCGGGCTGGATGCCGTGCTGCGCAAGCTCAAGCCCGGCGACACGCTGGTCGTGTGGCGGCTGGACCGGCTCGGCCGGTCGTTGCGCTACCTGGTGGACACCATCGACAAACTGGGCAAGAAAGGCATCCAATTCGTCTCGCTCACCGAAAACATCGACACCACCCATTCGGGCGGCATGCTGCTTTTCCACATGATGGCCGCGCTGGCCGAATTCGAGCGCTCGCTCATCAGCGAACGCACCCGCGCCGGCATGGCGGCGGCCAAGGCCCGGGGCCGGCACGTAGGGCGCAGGCGGGCGCTCACGCCCGAGCAATGCCTGGAGGCCCTGCACGCCATGAACAGCTCACCGATAGAAGACGTTGCCGCCGCCTACTGCGTGCATCCGCGCACCCTGCGGCGCATGGCCGGGCTGCGCCGGGCCTCGGCATCCGCGCCCGCC
>NZ_JBANET010000033.1:0-31229 GCF_037026685.1 Orrella sp. JC864
CGGCGACGGCATCGCCCGACGCCCCGACCGGCCTCGGTGGACGTGTCCCAGCCGCTTCCCGCTTCCCGCTTCCCGCTTCCCGCTTCCCGCTTCCCGCTTCCCGCTTCCCGCTTCCCGCTTCCCGCTTCCCGCTTCCCGCTTCCCGCTTCCCGCTCCCCGCCTCCAGCCTCCCTCACACCCAGTGCCCCGCCAATCCTTGCCCTCAAGCCCGATTGATCAACTCGAACGAATATCCGATCTTGCGCCATTCGGCTTCTTCGTTCTGCAGCGTGAAGTCGGTCAAGGGGTGCCCGACCCGCCATCCCGGATCCACCCGCACCACGATGGAGTCGCCCCGCACCGATACCGACAGCGGCAGTTCGGGCAGGTCTTCGCGCCGGCGCAGCAGCAGCACGGCCAGCCGCAGGCACAGGATGGCCAGCCATTGCGTACGGTCCTTGACCATGGGCTGGATCTTGCCCAGCTTGCCTTGGTGGCCCAGCGTCAGCAAGGCCAGCAGCGACTGGTCGTCGCGCGAGAAGCCGGGCATGTCGGCGTTCTCCAGCACGTAGGCCGTGTGCTTGTGATAGGTGTTGTGGGCGATGGAAAGGCCGATTTCGTGCAGGTCGGCCGCCCAGCCCAGCGCGTGGCGCAGCTCCTCGCGCCGCTCGCCCTCGGGCATCAGCTTGTCGAACAGCGTCAGCGCGGTGCTGCGCACGCGCGCAGCCTGGGCGGCATCGACGTGGTAGCGCTTCATGAACTGGCGCACCGATTCGTCGCGCTTGTCGTGGTGGTCGTCGCGGCCCAGCAGGTCGTAGAGCACGCCCAGCCGCAGCGCCCCGTCGCCGGTATTCATGTGGCTGATGCCCAGCTCGTCGAAGACCGCGCTCATGATGGCCAGGCCGCCGGGCAGCACGTCGGCACGCTCCAGCTTGATGCCCGGCAGTTCCGAGGGGATCACGCGGCCGGCGCGGATGATCTTGTCCTTGAGCTTGTCCATGCCGGCGCGGGTGATGCCCTTGGTCGACAGTCCGCCCTCGGTCAGGATGGCGTACAGCGCCTTGGCCGTGCCCGACGAGCCGAAGGCTTCCTTCCAGCCCATCTTGCCGTATTCCTTGGCGATCACCTCGATCTCGCGGCGCGCGGCCAGCTCGGCGGTGCGCATGCTGTGCGCATCGACGTTGCCGCCGGGAAAGAACTGCCGGCTGTAGCTGACGCAGCCCATGTACAGCGAGGACATCAGCACGGGCTCGAAGCCCTTGCCGATGATGACCTCGGTCGAGCCGCCGCCGATGTCCACCACCAGCCGCTTGGCCGGCGAGGGCGGCAGGCTGTGGGCCACGCCGGAGAAGATCAGGCGGGCTTCCTCGCGCCCGGCGATGACCTCGATGGGAAAGCCCAGCGCCTGCGAGGCGCGCGGCAGGAACTCGGGCGTGTTGCGGGCGACCCGGAAGGTGTTGGTCGCCACCGCGCGCACGCGGTTGGGATGGAAGCTGCGCAGGCGCTCGCCAAAGCGTTCGAGCACCGCGATGGCGCGGTCGATGGCCTCGTCCGACAGCCGCTTGGAGGCATCCAGCCCGGCCGCCAGCCTGACGGTCTCCTTCAGGCGGTCGATCTGGTAGATCTGCGCGCCGCCGTCTTGCTGCACGACCCTGCCGATGGACAGGCGAAAGCTGTTTGAGCCGAGGTCTACGGCGGCAAGAAGGTGTTCCATGCGTGCTTGGACTTGATGCGTGGTAAGGGGTGCGCCATTATAAATAGCGGCGCTTGTCATCTTCCGGCCATCCGGGCTTTTTGCGTGGCATGGCCGCTGCCGGCAAGCGCGCCGGGCCAGGCGCGGCGCCGTCCGGCGGCGGCCGGCTCGGTGTAATAGAGTCGACACCTGAGTGTAGTAAAACGCCTGCAACCCCAATACCATGGACGCCGCATGCCCGCCCGACCGCCCTCCGAGCCCTTGCTCCTGAACCGCGAGCTTTCCCTGCTGAAATTCAACGAACGGGTGCTGGCCATGGCCGAGCATCGCGATACGCCGGCGCTAGAGCGCCTGCGCTACGTGTGCATCGTCAGCTCCAACCTGGACGAATTCTTCGAGATCCGCATCTCCAGCCTGAAGGAGCAGCAGCGCCAGACGCCCGACCAGGTGGGCGACGATGGCCTGACGCCCGGCCAGGCCTTCGAGAAAGTGCAGGCCGCGGTGCACGAGCTGGTCGCCAAGCAGTACGCCCTGCTCAACGATGCCATCCTGCCCAGCCTGCGCCAGCACGGCATCGCGCTGCATCCGGCGACCGAATGGACGCCCGAGCAGCAGGCGTGGGCGCTGGACTGTTTCCATCGCGAGGTCATGCCGCTGCTCACCCCCATCGGGCTGGATCCGGCGCATCCCTTTCCGCGCGTCTACAACAAGAGCCTGAACTTCATCGTGCCGCTATCGGGCATCGACGCCTTCGGGCGCAAGGCGTCCATCGCCGTGGTCCAGGCGCCGCGCGCCTTGCCGCGCCTGCTGAAGATGCCCGAGGCCGTATCGGGCCATCGGCACGGCTACGTGCTGCTGACCACCCTGATCCGGGCCTTCGTCAGCGAACTGTTCCCCGGGCTGGAGGTGCAGGGCTGCTACCAGTGGCGAGTGACCCGCAACAGCGACCTGTTCGTCGACGAGGAAGAAGTCACCAATCTGCGCCAGGCCCTGCAGGGCGAGCTGTCGCAGCGCAACTTCGGCGCGGCCGTGCGGCTGGAAATCGACCGCATGACCCCGCCCGAGCTTGAAACCTATCTGCAGCGCGAATTCGGCCTGAGCAGCGCCGACACCTACCGCGTGAACGGTCCGGTCAATCTGTCCCGCCTGATGCAGCTGTGCAGCGTGGACGACTGCGCCGACCTGCTGTTTCCGCCGCACCACGCCGCCGTGCCCGCGCCGTTCGACCAGGTCGCCGGCAAGCCGGCCGAGCTGTTCGCCGCCATCGCGGCGGGCGACCGGCTGCTGCACCATCCCTACCAGTCGTTCCAGCCGGTCATCGATTTCCTGACCGCCGCGGCGCTGGACCCGGACGTGGTGGCGGTCAAGCAGACCATCTATCGCACCGGCGAGGATTCCGAGCTCATGCGCCTGCTCTTGTCGGCCGCCAAGGCCGGCAAGGAGGTGACGGTGGTGGTCGAGCTGATGGCGCGCTTTGACGAGCAGACCAACATCAACTGGGCGGCGCGCCTGGAAGAGGTGGGGGCGCATGTGGTGTACGGCGTGGTCGGCCACAAGACGCACGCCAAGATGGCCCTGGTGCTGCGCCGCGAAAAGGGCCGCATCCGCCGCTACGGCCACCTGGGCACCGGCAACTATCACCCGCGCACCGCCCGCCTGTACACCGATTTTGGCCTGCTGACGGCCGATCCCGGCATCTGCGAGGACATGGACAAGGTGTTCTCGCAGCTGACCGGCCTGGGCGCGCGCCGCACGCTCAAGTCGCTGCTGCAGTCTCCCTTTACCCTGCACGAAACGATGGTGCAGCTGATCCGCGCCGAGGCGCGGGCCGCCCGGGCCGGCCGCAAGGCGCGCATCATGGCCAAGATGAACTCGCTGCTCGAGCCGGCGGTCATCCGCGAGCTGTACAAGGCCGGCCAGGACGGCGTGCGCATCGACTTGATCGTGCGCGGGGTATGCGCCCTGCGCTCGGGGGTGCCCGGGCTCTCCGAGAACATCCGGGTGCGTTCCATCGTGGGACGCTTTCTCGAGCATTCGCGGGTCTTCTATTTCCATGCCGAAGGCAAGGAAGTGGTCTACCTTTCGTCGGCCGACTGGATGGAGCGCAATTTCTTCCGCCGCGTCGAACTGGCGGTGCCGGTGCGCGACAAGGCCCTCAAGAAGCGCGTGATCCACGAGGCCTTCACGGTGGCGCTGCGCGACAACCAGCTGGCCTGGCAGCAGCGGCCCGACGGCGACTATTCGCCGGTGCGCAGCCGCGCCGCGCCCGTCAACCTGCACCAGACGCTGGACGAAGCCTTGCGCAACAGCTAGCAGGACAAGCCCGCAATATTGCCCGGGTTAAAAAAGGGGCAACGGCCCTTGAAAGCCGGCAAGCGTTATGGATCTGTCACATTTGGTCGAATATATGACTGTCATAATCGTGTCACCTTGGCTCCTTAATATGCCTGCATAGCAGGGCGTTGGGCCTGTTCTCGAATATCCCCCAACACACAACATGACTAGGAACTAGCAATGTTCAAGCGTGCATTCAAACAATTGTCGTTGAGCGTCGCCCTGGGCGCCGCGGCCTTCGCCGCTCAGGCAGTCGATATCACGGGCGCCGGCGCTTCGTTCCCCTATCCCATCTACGCCAAGTGGGCCTCCGACTACAAGGCTGCCACCGGCAACGCCGTGAACTACCAGTCCATCGGTTCGGGCGGCGGCCAGCAGCAGATCATCGCCAAGACGGTCGACTTCGGCGCTTCGGACGATCCCCTGTCGGGCGAGAACCTGCAAAAGAACGGCCTGGTGCAATTCCCCGCCGTCATCGGCGGCGCCGTGCCCGTGGTCAACGTGCAAGGCATCAAGCCCGGCCAGCTGCGCCTGACCGGCCCCGTGCTGGCCGACATCTACATGGGCAACATCAAGAAGTGGAACGACCAGGCCATCGCCGCGCTGAACCCCGGCGTGAACCTGCCCGACACCGACATCGTCGTCGTGCACCGTTCGGACGGCTCGGGCACCACCTTCCTGTGGACCAACTACCTGTCCAAGGTCTCGCCCACCTGGAAGGAAAAGGTCGGTGAAGGCAAGGCCGTGAAGTGGCCGGTGGGCCAGGGCGGCAAGGGCAACGAAGGCGTGGCCGCCTACGTCGGCCAGCTGGCCAACTCGATCGGCTACGTCGAGTACGCCTACGCCAAGCAGAACAACCTGTCCTGGACCCAGCTGCAGAACGCCGACGGCCAGATGGTCCAGCCCGACGCTGACGCCTTCGCCGCCGCCGCCGCCAACGCCGACTGGAACAGCGCGCCCGGCATGGGCGTGGTGCTGACCAACGAGCCCGGCGCCAAGTCGTGGCCCATCACCGCCGCCACCTTCATCCTGATGCAAGCCACCACCGACCGCCCCGCGCAAAGCAAGGCCGTCATGGACTTCTTCGACTGGGCCTTCAAGAACGGCGCCAAGTCGGCGGCTGAACTGGACTACGTGGCCCTGCCCAACGAAGTCACCGACCAGATCCGCAAGGTCTGGGCCGAGCAGATCAAGGACAACAAGGGCCAGCCGGTCTGGAAGTAATTGATCTTGCAGTCTTTTCCGGGGGCGCAACGCCCCCGGCCTGCCGCGCACCGACAAGCGCGGCAGGCCTTTCTCCGCATCGCTTGTCTCGTCCCTCCTCCAGGAAAGCCCATCCATGAGCGCGGTAATGGATAATAATGTGCCGAGAACCGGCCCCATGTCGTCCGTTCAAACCGGCACGCCTTCCCCCATGCAGAAAAACCGCAACGCGCTGATGGATGCGCTGTTCAAGAACCTTACCCGTACCTTTGCCTTCCTGGTGTTCAGCCTGCTGGCTGCCATCATGGCATCGCTGGTCTATGGCAGCAGGGAAAGCCTGTCCGAGTATGGCATCGCTTTCCTGTGGACCAACGAATGGGACCCCGTCAATAACGTCTACGGCGCGCTGGTGCCCATCGTCGGCACCTTGATGACCTCGTTCATCGCGCTGATCATCGCCGTGCCGGTCTCGTTCGGCATCGCCATGTTCCTGACCGAGCTCTCGCCCACCTGGCTGCGCCGGCCGCTGGGCACGGCCATCGAGATGCTGGCGGCCATCCCGTCCATCATCTACGGCATGTGGGGCCTGTTCGTTTTCGTGCCGGTGTTCCAGCGCTACATCCAGCCCGGCCTCATTTCCACGCTGGGCAATCTTCCGCTGGTGGGCGGCTTCTTCTCGGGGCCTCCCTTCGGCATCGGCATCTTCACGGCGGGCCTGATCCTGTCGATCATGATCATCCCCTTCATCGCCGCGGTGATGCGCGACGTGTTCGAACTGGTGCCGCCGCTGCTCAAGGAATCGGCCTACGGCCTGGGCAGCAGCACCTGGGAAGTCATGTGGAAGGTCGTGCTGCCCTATACCCGCGCCGGCGTCATCGGCGGCATCATGCTGGGCCTGGGCCGCGCGCTGGGCGAAACCATGGCGGTCACCTTCGTCATCGGCAACGCCTTCCGCCTGCCCGACTCGATCTTTGCGCCGGCCAACTCCATCGCCTCGGCGCTGGCCAACGAGTTCAACGAAGCCGGCGGCATGCAGAAATCCGCCCTTATCGAGCTGGGCCTGATCCTGTTCCTGATCACTACCGTGGTGCTGGCGCTTTCCAAGGTGCTGCTCCTGCGTTTGTCCAAATCTGAAGGCAGCAAGACCTGATGGCCGCGAATCCTTCCTCCCTCCCGTCGGCGCACACGGCGCCGGCCACCGTCCTGCGCATGGACAACCCCATCTACCGGCAGCGCCGCGTGGTCAACAAGGTCATGCTGACCTTGTCGCTGGCGGCGCTGACCTTCGGGCTGTTCTGGCTGTTCTGGATCATTGCCACCCTGGTGATCAAGGGCGGGGCGGCCATGAGCCTGACGCTGTTCACCGAGATCACGCCTCCTCCCGGGCAGGCGGGTGGCTTGCTCAACGCCATCCTGGGCAGCGTGGTGATGGCCGGCGTCGGGACGCTGATCGGCACGCCCGTCGGCATCCTGGCGGGCACCTACCTGGCCGAGTACGGCCACCGCGGCTGGCTGGCCCCGGCCACGCGCTTCCTGAACGACGTGCTGCTGTCGGCCCCTTCCATCGTCATCGGCCTGTTCATCTATGCCGTCTACGTGGTCCAGGTCGGCCACTATTCGGGCTGGGCCGGCGCGCTGGCGCTGTCCATCCTGGTGATCCCGGTCGTGGTGCGCACCACCGACAACATGTTGCTGCTGGTGCCCAACAGCCTGCGCGAAGCCAGCGCGGCGCTGGGCTGCCCCAAGTGGCGCATGATCGTCATGGTCTGCTACCGGGCCGCCCGCACCGGCATCATCACCGGCGTGCTGCTGGCGGTGGCCCGCATCTCGGGCGAGACCGCGCCGCTGCTGTTTACGGCCCTGTCCAACCAGTTCCTGTCGTTCAACATGAACGGCCCCATGGCCAACCTGCCGGTGGTGATCTTCCAATACGCCGCCAGCCCCTTCTCCGACTGGAACACCCTGGCCTGGGCGGGCGCGGCACTGATCACCCTGCTGGTGCTGGGCATCAACATCCTGGCTCGCAGCCTGTTTCGCAAATAACGCGACGGCCCACTGAATTCGTACTGGATACGCTATGGAAAAAACCACGCAGGCCGCCGCGCAGCCGGCCGCCAAGATCGAAGTCAAGAACCTGAACTTCTACTATGGCAAGTTCCACGCCATACGCAACGTCAGCATGTCCATCCGCGAGAAGCGCGTGACTGCCTTCATCGGGCCTTCGGGCTGCGGCAAGTCCACGCTGCTGCGGACGTTCAACCGCATGTTCGAGCTCTATCCCGGCCAGACCGCCGAGGGCGAGATCCTGCTGGACGGCGAGAACCTGCTGACCACCAAGACCGATATTTCGCTGATCCGCGCCAAGATCGGCATGGTGTTCCAGAAGCCCACGCCGTTTCCCATGAGCATCTACGACAACATCGCCTTCGGCGTGCGCCTGTTCGAGAAGCTCAGCAAGGGCGAGATGGACGAGCGCGTCGAATGGGCGCTGAGCAAGGCCGCGCTCTGGAACGAAGTCAAGGACAAGCTGCACCAGAACGGCAACAGCCTGTCGGGCGGCCAGCAACAGCGCCTGTGCATCGCGCGCGGCGTGGCCATCAAGCCGCAGGTCCTGCTGCTGGACGAACCCTGCTCGGCGCTGGACCCGATCTCCACGGCCAAGATCGAAGAGCTGATCGCCGAGCTCAAGAACGACTACACGGTGGTCATCGTGACCCACAACATGCAGCAGGCGGCCCGCTGCTCGGACTACACCGCCTACATGTACCTGGGCGAGCTGATGGAGTTCGGCGAGACCGACCAGATCTTCGTCAAGCCCGCGCGCAAGGAAACCGAGGACTACATCACCGGCCGTTTCGGCTGATCCCGTTCCGGGCGCAGGGCTTTCCTTGGCAAGAGCGGCTTCGGCCGCTTTTGCTTTTTGGCCCTTCGCGGCGGGTCGACGGCGCGCCCTCCCGCAGGGCGGCGGCGCCTTCTATACTGTGCCAGCCTGATTCACGAGAACAACAGGATGGGCATGGAGACATACGACTACATCATCGTGGGAGGCGGCTCGGCCGGCTGCGTGCTGGCCAACCGCCTGAGCCGCGATCCCACGGTGTCGGTGCTGTTGCTGGAGGCGGGCGGCAAGGACAACTACCACTGGATCCACATTCCGGTGGGCTATCTGTACTGCATCGGCAATCCCCGTACCGACTGGCTGTACAAGACCGCGCCCGAGCCCGGGCTGGGCGGGCGCTCGCTCATCTATCCGCGCGGCCGCGTGCTGGGCGGCTGCTCGTCCATCAACGGCATGATCTACATGCGCGGCCAGCGCGAGGACTACGAAGAATGGGCCCGCCTGTCGGGCGACCCGGGCTGGCGCTGGGATGCCGTGCTGCCTTACTTCAAGCGCAGCGAAGACTATCACCGGGGCGCCGACGACCTGCACGGCGCGGGCGGCGAGTGGCGCGTCGAGGCGCAGCGCCTGCGCTGGGATATCCTGGAAGCCTTCGCCCAGGCGGCCGAGCAAACCGGCATCCCGCGGGTGCAGGACTTCAACCGCGGCAACAACTTCGGCACCGGCTATTTCGAGGTCAACCAGAAAGGCGGCTGGCGCTGGAATGCGTCCAAGGCGTTCCTGCGGCCGGTGATGCGCCGGCCCAACCTGCGGGTGCAGACCGGCGCGCACGTCCAGCGGCTGCAGTTCGAGGCGCGGCGCTGCGTGGGGGTGCAATGGCGCCAGGGCGGCAGGCAGGTGGCCGCGCGGGCGCGCCGCGAAGTCGTGCTGGCCGCCGGCGCCATCAACACGCCCAAGCTGCTGGAGCTTTCGGGCATCGGCGAGCCGGCGCGCCTGCGCGAGGCGGATATCGCCTTGCGCCACGCCTTGCCGGGCGTGGGCGAAAACCTGCAGGACCACTTGCAGCTGCGCGTCATTGTCAAGGTGCAAGGCGTCAAGACGCTCAACCGCGTGGCCGGCAGCCTGCTGGGGCGGGCCGGCATCGGGCTGGAGTACCTGCTGCGGCGCAGCGGGCCCATGAGCATGGCGCCCTCCCAGCTGGGCGTGTTCGCCTTGTCCGACCCGGGGCAGGGACGGCCCAATGTCGAGTTCCACGTGCAGCCGCTGTCGCTGGGCGCCTTCGGCGAGCCCCTGCATGCCTTCGATGCGTTCACGGCCAGCGTTTGCAACCTGCGGCCAAGCTCGCGGGGCAGCGTGCACGTGCAAGGGGCAGATCCCGACGCGGCGCCCTGGATCGCGCCCAACTACCTGTCGACCGCAGCCGACCGCCGCGTGGCGGTCGACTCCATCCGCCTGGCCCGGCGCATCGTGGCCGCCCCGGCGCTGGCGGCCTACCAGCCGCAGGAATGGCTGCCCGGGCCGCAGGCCCAGAGCGATGAGGCCCTGGCCGAGGCGGCGGGCCTGATCGGCACCACGATCTTTCATCCCGTGGGCACTTGCGCCATGGGGCGTTCGGCCGACCACGGCGCGGTGGTGGACGCGCAGCTGCGGGTGTTCGGGCTGGAGGGGCTGCGGATCGCCGACGCCTCGGTCATGCCGGTGATCACTTCGGGCAATACCAATTCGCCCACCATCATGATCGCCGAGCGGGCGGCCGACCTCATGCTTGCCGCCTAGGGGCGGCCGGCGCGCCGAAGGCCCCGGCGTTCAGGCGGGCGAGGGCAGCGGCGGCAAGGGCGCGCGCGCCGGGCCGGCGCCCCCGTCCGGCAGCCGGGCCTGCACGTCGATGACCTCGCCTTGGCCGAGCTTGAATATCTCGACCGAATGCTGCAGCATGCGGGCCTGTTCCTCCAGCGCCACGGCGGCGGCCGCCGCCTGTTCGACCAGCGCGGCGTTTTGCTGAGTGTTCAGGTCCATTTGCGAGACGGCCAGGTTGACCTGCTCGATGCCTATCGATTGTTCGGCCGAGGCCGCGCTGATTTCGCCGATCACGTCGCTGACGCGGGTAACCGAGGCCAGCAGCTCACGCACCGTGTCGCCCGCCGTCGCGACCTGGCGCGAGCCGGCCTGCACGCTTTGAGTCGATTCGGCGATCAAGGCCTTGATTTCCTTGGCGGCCTGGGCGCTGCGCTGGGCCAGCGAGCGCACCTCCGAAGCCACCACGGCAAACCCTTTGCCTTGCTGGCCGGCGCGGGCGGCTTCCACGGCCGCGTTCAGGGCCAGGATGTTGGTCTGGAAGGCAATGCTGTCGATCACGCCGACGATTTCGCCGATGCGGTCCGCGCTGCGGGAAATCTGCCGCATCGTGGCCTCGACCTGCTCCATGGCCGTGGCGCCCTGGCGTCCGACTTCCGATGCCCCCAGCGCCAGCTGGCTGGCCTGGGCGGCGTTCTCGGCGTTCTGGCGCACGGTGGAGGCCATTTGCTCCATGCTGGCGGCGGTCTCTTCCAGCGAGGCGGCCTGCTCTTCGGTGCGCTGGGACAGGTTGTTGTTGCCGGAGGCGATTTCCGCCGCGCCGGCGTTGATTTCATTGACGCCCCGGCGCACCTGGCCGACCGTGCGGGCCAGGCTGGCCTGCATGTCGCGCAGATAGGGCATCAGCTGCCCGACGCAGTTGGCGCCGAACAATTCGATGCGCGCGGTCAGGTCGCCGGCGGCGATGCGCTGGAAGTGCTCGCGCACGGTGACCAGCGGACGGCGTACGTAATGCACGATATAGCGGTCGGCCAGCACGAGCAGCGCCACGAACAGGGCCAGCAGGCCGAGGATCGCCGCTTCGGCGGCCTGGCGGCGCGACTGGGCGGCGTGCGCGCTTTGCGCGGCGTACTGGTCTGCATGGTTTTCGTAGGCTTGCATGGCCTGGCCGAATGCCGCGCTCAGCGTGGCGACCGTCTGCGCGTTATGGCTGCGATAGGCCTGCAGGTCGCGGTTCTGCAGGTGGGCCGCCAGCGGCTCGATTCCCTGGCTCAGCAGGGCTTCGTAGCTGCGGACCAGGGCGGCGGCCTGCTCCGCGTTCTGGTGCTCGGACACGTGGGTGCGGAAGGCCTGGAAATGGCGCGCGGCCTGCGCGAGGTTGCGGCGAGCCTCGGCGGCCAGGGGCGCCGCGTCGGCGGCGGCGCCGTCCTCGAGCAGATCGTACTGCAGGCCCAGCTGCAGGCGGGCCTGCAGCAGCCGGTCGTTGGCCCTGGAGAGTTCGCTCAGCTCGCGCAGCAACAGGTGGCTGACGTGCAGCGAATCGCCGGCCGCGCGCAGCGCGTTCAGGCTCAGGAACGACAGGCCCGCCACCAGCAGGCCGATCAGGGCCAGGGCCCACAGCACTATTTTGCGGATGGTGATGTTGCGCAGGAAGGCAAAAGGGGGAAGGGAGGTTGTCACGGTGTCGCCAGCAAAAGAGGTCAGGAACTGGAGGAATGACAAGGACTGAAGAGCTTGCGCCCGGTCGGGGCGATGCAAGCCGCACGGCAAGCTGCGATTCTGCCGCCGCGCCCATGCCGGCGTCATGTATCAAAATGTAGGGTCGCAATTTGAATTGTTTCCGGATGTTTGAAGGGCGGGAGTTTCCCTGGCTCGCGGCTGGCGCCGGGCAAGGGCCGGGCGTTCACGTTTTCTTGCGCGCCTAACGCGCTGCTACCGCCTGCTTGCACAGCCTTGCCGCAAAGCTTGCTAGGCTGGGTTTCCCGCAACCGTGCGCAGGTAGCCCGATGCCGCCCCCCGATCCCGAATACGTCCGATGGCTGGTCGAGCACTCCATGCTGGCGCAGGCGCGCCGGCGGGCCCGGCTCTACGGGGGGCAGGCGCGCATGTGGGTCCATCCCTATGCCGAAAGCAATCCGCGCCCGGCCCTGGAGATCGCCTCGGTATGGTTCTCGGCCTATCCGGATTCGATCATCACCGCGCCGGGCGAGTCGGTGCTCAAGACCCTGGGCAGCGCCACGCTGTGGCAGGCCCTGTCGGCGATCGGCGTGCAGGCCATCCACGTCGGCCCCACCAAGCAGTCGGGCGGCCTGCACCAGCGCGTCCTGACGCCGACCGTGGACGGCAATTTCGACCGCATCGGCCTGGGCATAGACCCGCGCTTTGGCACGGAGGAAGAGTTCGTGGCCATCAGCCGCATGGCATCGGCCTTCAATGCGGTGGTCGTCGACGACGTGATTCCCTCGCACACGGGCAAGGGGCCCGATTTCCGGCTGGCCGAGCTGGGCTACGAGGATTATCCCGGGCTCTATCACATGGTGGAGATCAAGCCGGAGGACTGGCACCTGCTGCCCGAGGTGCCGCCCGGGCGCGATGCGGCCAACCTCAGCCCCGAGACCGTGGACGTGCTCAAGGAGAAGTGCTACATCGTCGGCCAGCTGCAGCGCGTGATCTTTTTCGAGCCGGGCGTCAAGGAAACCGACTGGAGCGTCACCGGCGAGATCGAGGGCGTGGACGGCAAGGTCCGGCGCTGGGTCTACCTGCATTACTTCAAGGAGGGCCAGCCTTCGCTGAACTGGCTGGATCCGAGCTTTGCCGCGCAGCAGCTGGTGATCGGCGATGCGCTGCACAGCCTGGACGTGATGGGCGCGCGCGGCCTGCGGCTGGATGCCAACGGTTTCCTGGGCGTGGAGCGGCGCCCCAACGACAAGGCCTGGTCGGAAAGCCATCCGCTGTCGCTGGTCGGCAACCAGTTGCTGGGCGGCATGATCCGCAAGGCGGGGGCTTTCAGCTTCCAGGAGCTGAACCTGACGGTGGATGACATCGCCGCCATGTCCAAGGGCGGCGCCGACCTGTCCTACGATTTCATCACGCGCCCGGCCTATCATCACGCGCTGCTTACCGGCGATACCGAGTTCCTGCGCCTGATGCTGCGCACCGTGCACCAGTTCGGCATCGATCCGGCTTCGCTGATCCATGCGCTGCAGAACCACGACGAGCTGACGCTGGAGCTGGTGCATTTCTGGACGCTGCACGCCGACACGCCCTTCGTCTATCGCGGCCAGACCTGGCCGGGCGCCATCTTGCGCGAGCATATCCGCGAAACCCTGTACGAGCGGCTGAGCGGCGAGCATGCGCCCTACAACCTGCGCTTCGTCACCAACGGCATCGCCTGCACCACGGCCAGCGTGGCGGCCGCGGCGCTGGGCATCCGCGACCTGGACCAGATCGGTCCCGAGGAGATCCGGCAGATCCGGCGCCTGCACCTGTTGCTGGCCATGTACAACGCGCTTCAGCCGGGCGTGTTCGCGCTGTCGGGCTGGGACCTGGTGGGCGCCTTGCCGCTGCCTTCCGAATCCGTGGCCGAGCGCATGATGGACGGCGACACGCGCTGGATCGAACGGGGGGCCTACGACCTGGTGGACGTCGATCCGCAGGCCACCGAGTCGGCGCAGGGGCTGCCGCGCGCGCGCTGCCTGTACGGCAGCCTGCTGGCGCAGCAGAACGATCCGGAGTCCTTCGCCTGCCAGTTGCGGCGCATCCTGGCGGTGCGCCAGTCCTATGGCATCGCGGCCAGCCGGCAGTTGCCGATTCCCGACGTGAGCGCCCCCGGCCTGCTGGTGATGATCCACGAACTGCCGGCGGGGCGGGGCACGCAGATCACCGCGCTGAACTTCGGCGCCGAGCCCGTCGAAGAGGAAATGCTGCTCAACGACGTGGCGCCCGGGCCGGTGGTGGACATGATCAACGAACGCATCGAGGGCGATCTGCAGGAGGACGGCAAGCTGGTGATCAGCCTGGAGCCATACGAGGGCCTGTGCCTGCGGGTCGCCAGCGCGGTGCCTTCGCTGGGCGGCCATTGACCAAACCGCACGGGTTGTAAAAAAGGGCTTGCAAGCGCCCACCGGGCCGCCGGGCTTGGCTAACTTTATGGCTGAGACCGTCCTGTCGCCAAGCCTAGGAGCCGCCGATGGATCCCGAGTTGATGCAGCGCCATCCCCTGGCCGTGCTGCTGGTCATGCTGGCGCTGGCCGTGGTGGTGGCCCTGGTGGTGCATCGCCTGGGCGCCACCGTCCTGCGCCGCCTGACCCGCCGCCGCCCCTTGCTCTCGATCATGGTCGAGCGCGCCTACGAGCCCAGCCGCTGGCTGCTGGTCGTGATGGCGGTGCACGCGGTACTGCAGGGCGCGCCCGACGGCCTGCCGGGCGTGGTGGTGCTGGCGGGGCTGACCCGGCTGCTCCTGATCGCAGTGGTCACCTGGCTGCTGATCCGCTGTTGCGGCGCCGTGGGCGAGGGCATCGTGCAGCTCAATCCGGCGGACGTGGCCGATAACCTGGGCGCGCGCCGCATCCAGACGCAGACGCGCGTGCTGGTGCGCAGCGTCAACCTGCTTATCCTGGTCATCGGGCTGGCCGCCATGCTGATGACCCTGCCCGGCGTGCGCCAGATCGGCGCCAGCATCATGGCCTCGGCCGGCCTGATGGGCCTGGTGGCCGGCTTTGCGGCCCGGCCGGTGCTGGGCAACGTGATCGCGGGGCTGCAGATCGCCATCACCCAGCCCATCCGCCTGGACGACGTGCTGATCGTCGAGGGCGAATGGGGCCGCGTCGAGGAAATCACCGGCGCCTACGTGGTCATCCGCATCTGGGACGAACGGCGCCTGGTGGTTCCCCTGCAGTGGTTCATCGAAAACCCCTTCCAGAACTGGACGCGCACCTCGTCCCAGCTGATCGGCACGGTGTTCCTGTGGGTGGACTACCGCCTGCCGCTCGATCCCATGCGCCAGGCCCTGCAGCGCCTGTGCGAAGAGGCGCCGGAATGGGACCGGCGGGTATGCGTGCTGCAGGTGGTGGAAACCAGCGAGCGGTCCATGCAGGTGCGGGCGCTGGTCAGCGCGCGCAGCTCGGGCGAGGCGTGGGACCTGCGCTGCAAGATCCGCGAGGGCCTGATTGCGTTCGTGCAAAACGAGTATCCGGATTGCCTGCCGCGGCTGCGGGTCGAAGGCGAGGTACAGGGGAGCGGCAGGCCCGAGCCTGGGCAACCCGCGCGGCCGGGGCCGTCCGGCGAGCAGGAAGGGCTGTCGGGCGGCGATGCGGATCCGACGGCCGATATCGTGGACGGCGGGCAGGCGGTGCGGCGGTGAGGGGGAGGTTTTTCCGCTGGCTGCACGGCGCCGCATATGGATAGAATCGTGCGGCAAGCGGCGCTGCCAGCGCAGGCCCGGCGTACCTTTTCTGGAAACCCATGAACAAACGTGTAGGACTCATCGGCTGCGGCGCCATCGGCGCGGCCATCATCCGGCAATGGCCCGAGGCCGGCCTGCCCGATTGCGAACTGGCGGCCGTCCTGGTCCGTCCGGAGCGCGTCTTGACCGTGCCGCCGCTGCCTGGAGGCAGTTTCGCGGTGCACACCGATATCGAGGCTTTTCTGGCATCGGGCCTGGATATCGTGCTGGAGGCCGCGGGCCATGCCGCCGTCGCGCAGTATGGCGAGCGTATCCTGGGCAGCGGGATCGAATTCTGCGTCATCTCGGTGGGCAGCCTGGTCGACGAGGCCCTGCGCGCGCGCCTGCTCCAGGCCGCCGAGGCGGGGGCGGGCAGGCTGGTCGTTCCGGTGGGCGCGATCGCCGGCCTCGACGGCCTGGCCGCCTTGCGCTATGCGGGCCTGCACTCCGTGCATTACCTTTCCAGCAAGCCGCCCATGGCGTGGATGGGGACCCCTGCCGAGTCGCTTTTCGACCTGCCTGCGCTGACCGAGCGTACCGTCATATTCAGCGGCAATGCGGCCGACGCGGCGCGCCTGTATCCGCGCAACGCGAATCTTGCCGCCGCGGTCGCCTTTGCCGGATTGGGCCTGGAACGCACCCAGGTCACACTGGCCGCCGACCCCGCATTGCGGGGCAACGAAGGCCGCATCGAGGCGCAAGCGCAAGGCTCGCGCCTGAGTGTGGTGGTGTCGGGCAACAGCGATCCGGCCAACCCCAAGACCTCGCAGACCGCAGCCATGAGCCTGCTGGCCGCGCTGCAAAGGCGCACGGGCGTGCTCACCTTTACATAGCGGCGCCGGCCGGCTGCAAGCCGCCAAGGCGGGCCTGGCCGCTGGGGTACAATGTGTCCCCGTTGCCGCTGGATCGCCAGCCGGCAACCCGTCGGGGCGTAGCGCAGCCTGGTAGCGCATCTGCTTTGGGAGCAGAGGGTCGCGAGTTCGAATCCCGCCGCCCCGACCATATCCATCAAAGGGTTAGCTGACATCTTCGGCTAGCCCTTTTGTGTTTTTGGAGGCCGGAGCGGCAAGCAATGGTATTCCCTGGTCATCCATGCAGGCGGGCGAAGGCCGGCTGGCAATGCCGCCATCATCCAGGCCATCGGACGGCGCGCCGGTTAGGCAGCCCGGGGGGCGCCGTCCTCGGCCAGGCCGGTGTTCCATAGCCGCAACGCCATATGGATCTCCAGCGCGCGCCCCGGATCGTCCCAGTCCCCGGCCAGGGCCTGGGCGCTGGCCAGGCGCTGCCTGACCGTATTCACATGGATCCCCAGGCCGCACGCCGTGGCCGTGGCGTTTTGCTTGTTGTCGAAATAGGCCAGCAGGGTTGTCGTCAGCTGCGATCCGCGCCGCCGGTCCTGCTCGATGAGCCTGCCGATCGTCGAGTCCAGGAACCGGTGCAGTGCGGCGCGGTCCTGCGTCTCGAACAGCACCGAATACAGCGCCATCTCGTTCTGCCCGATGATGCGTCCGCGCAGGCCCAGCCGGCTTACGACAAGCAGCGCGCGACGCAGCGACGCATATAGCGCCGGCATCTGGGCCGCGCTGTGCACCGGGCGCGACTGCACTGCCAGGTAGTTCGTGCCCAGTTCGCGGCGGGCGAAGGCGCCGAACGCATCGGCCAGCGTCTGGGCAAGCGAGACCCCGCACACGAAAGCCAGCACGCCGTCCACTTCGTCCAGCACCACGCCCGGCAGCGCCAGGGCGGCACGCATGCGCCGGGCCAGGAAGCCGGGTTCGGGCCGGGCGGGTTCGACCAGCAGCAAGGACATGGGCTGCGAGAGGTCCAGGCCGTGGCGCTCGGCGCGCTCGCGCGTCAGGGCCGGCTCGCCCTGGCGGGGTGAAATCAGGGTTTGCAGCAGTTCGGAAACGTCGCGGTGCCGGCTTTCCTCCATGCGTTCTTGCGAGAGCAGCACGATGCCGATGACGCTGGTGCTGCGCTCGAAGGTGCGGATGGAGGTGTCGCTCAGGTCTTCGCGCCGGAACAGCAGCACCGAGCCCAGGACGCCGCCGCCGCCGATGACCGCGATGGCGCGGCACAGCTCGCCATCGCTTTCGTAGGCCAGCGCCGAGCGCCCGGCGCGCCGGCTTTCGCGTAGCGCCTGCGTCAGGGCCGCGCTGTGCGGGCCGTGCGGCCGGTAGGCGCCGGCCGCGGCGCTCGCATAGCCGGCGGCGTCGGCGCGCGCGATGACCTGGTGCGCCTCGTCCAGCACCAGCACGCTGCCGTGCAGCAGCTGGGCGATGGACAGGCAAAGCTCGCCCAGCGTGGCGCCGCGGGCCAGCAGCGAGGTCAGCCGCTCGTGCGCCTCGACGGCGCCCTGCACGTCCAGGGCGTGGCGCTCCAGCTCGGCGCGCGCCTGGTCGGCCTTCTCCAGGGCGGCCTGGGCGTCGGCGAAGGCCTTGGCGTTGGTGATCGCCACGGCGGCGTGGGTCGCCAGGGTGCTCAGGATGGAGATGTTCAGCGCGGTGTGGGTGCGATGGTAGCGGTCCGCCACGAAGAGCAGGCCGATGACTTGCTCGTCGCGGATCAGCGGCGCGCCGACCAGCGCGGCCACGCCTTCGGCGCGGAACGTGTCGTCCAGGGCGGGATCGTGTTCGAAGCGGTTGTCCTGCAGGTAATGGGGCGTGGCGAAAGGCAGGCGCGTGCTCATGACCACGCCGGCCACGCCGCGGTTGCGGCGCGCCGTCATGCGGCCGATGGGCTCGGAGATGGCGCCGTCGGCAACGACGACCTTGAATTCGCCGGCCGGCTCGTCGTAGATGGTCAGCCAGCACAGGTGCGCCCGCAGCAGCCGGCGCGCGCGCACCACGATCGCCTTGAGCAGCTCGGACAAGTCCAGCCGGCCGGCCAGGTCCTGCGCCGATTCGATTACCGCCAGCATGCCGCGCTCGCGTTCCTCGTGCTGCTCCAGCCGGTGGCGCAGGGCCATCGCCATGCGCGCCAGTTCGACCAGGCCGTGTTTGTGCGGCAGCCCGTCGGGCAGGCCTTCGACGGCGGCCAGGCGGGCCGCGAAGGCCTCGGCCGGGGCGTTTTCATGCAGCAGGCCGAGCAGGCCGGCGGCGACGGACGCGGCATCGGCCTGCGGCGGCAGGCCGGGGGCGGGGCGGGCGCTATCGCTGTGCGGGGGGTGGGGCATGGGGCTGGCCGCGGGGCGCGCGCCCGCATAAGGGCGCGCGGCAGTGCAGGAGGGATGTCGATATATGTGCATTAATCATATCAATAATGGGTTGGCTATGTGTGGGCTGCACATAGCCAGGCGCCCCTGCCCTGCATGACACTGCCCTCTATTCCAAAGAGGAGACACGCAGGTGCACATGAGCTTCATCGACGCGCTGCGCCCGCCGCCGGGCTTGCGCGTACTGGTCTCGGCCGGCGCGGCGGGCATAGGCGCCGCCGTGGCCCGCGCCTTTCGCGAGACGGGCGCGCGGGTCCACGTGTGCGATATCGACCGCGCAGCGCTGGACCGGCTGGCCGCCGAGGCGCCCGGGATCACCACGAGCACGGCGGACGCCTCGGTGCCGCGCGACGTGGACGCGGTCTTCGGCGACGTGCGCAACGCGCTGGGCGGCCTGGACGTGCTGGTCAACAACGTGGGCATCGCCGGGCCCACCGGCCCCATCGAGCAGTTGCGCGACGGCGATTGGGCCCGCACGGTCGACGTGAACCTGAACAGCCATTTCTATTTCGCCAGCCGCGCCGTTCCGCTGCTGAAGGCCTCGGACAGCAATCCCTGCCTGATCGCCATGAGTTCGGTGGCGGGCCGGCTGGGCTATGCCTTGCGCACCCCCTATGCATCCACCAAGTGGGCGGTGGTGGGTTTCATGAAATCGCTGGCCATCGAGCTGGGCCCGCACGGGGTGCGCGTCAACGCCATCCTGCCCGGCACGGTGGAGGGCGAGCGCATGAACGGCGTGATCGGCGCGCGCGCCGCCGCCGCCGGCGTGCCGGCACACGCCATGCGCGAGCAGTACCTGCAGAAGATTTCGCTGCGCCGCATGGTCACGGCCCAGGACGTCGCGGCCACGGCGCTGTTCCTTTGCTCGCCGGCGGCGCGCAATATCACGGGCCAGGCGATCAGCGTGGACGGGAACATGGAGTACCTGTAGGGCGGGGACGGCCTGCCAATGGCAATTTTTCATTCAAGAATACGGAGACAGACCATGAACAAGATCGACTTTTCCACCCTGGCCGGCGCCTGCGCGGCGGCCGCCTTGTGCGCCTTCCCCGCGGCGGCGGCGCCGGTCAAGATCGGCCTGGTGGAGACCCTGTCGGGCCCGCAGGCGTCCTCGGGCCAGGCCTATCGCGCGGCGGTGCGCTATGCCGTGGACCGGATCAACGCGGCGGGCGGGTGGAACGGCGAGCCGGTGCAGCTGCTGGAGTACGACAACCAGGGCGGCCCGGCCGGCGCCGCGGACAAGCTCAAGGCCGCGGCCGCCGACGGCGTGCAGCTGATCGTGCAGGGCGCTTCCTCGGCCATCGGCGGCCAGATCACCGAAGACGTGCGCAAGCACAACCTGCGCAACCCGGGCAAGGAGATGGTCTACATCAACATGGGCGCCGAGGCCCTGGAGCTGACCGGCCAGAAGTGCAACTTTTATCACTTCCGCTTTGCCAGCAATGCGCAGGTCCGCGCCAAGGCGCTGGTCGAAGGCATGAAAAAGGCCAATGCGCTGGGCAGCAAGGTCTATGCCATCAACCAGAACTATTCCTGGGGCCAGGACATGGAGCAGGCCATCGTGGACAACCAGGCGGCGGGCGGCTACACGGTGGTGGCCAAGACACTGCACGACGTCAACAGGATCCAGGACTTCGCGCCCTATGTGGCGCGGATC
This sequence comes from Orrella sp. JC864, assembly GCF_037026685.1. Classification (NCBI taxonomy): domain Bacteria; kingdom Pseudomonadati; phylum Pseudomonadota; class Betaproteobacteria; order Burkholderiales; family Alcaligenaceae; genus Orrella; species Orrella sp. JC864. Next base: position 20,157 of record NZ_JBANET010000033.1, read on the forward strand.
ACGGCCTCGGGCGCCGACACCGTCCTGACCGGCAACTGGTCCAACGACCTGCTGCTGCTGATGAAGGCCTCGAAGGCGGCCGGCCTGAAGGCGCGCTACGGCACGGTATACCTGGACCAGCCGGGCAATCTTGCCAACGCGGGCGAGCTGGCCGAAGGCAACTTCGTGGTGCATACCTTCAACGCCGAGGCCGGCGGGGCCGATGCCGAGCAGTTCGTCAACGACTACCGGGCCAAGACGGGCCGCCCGCCGGTATTCATCGAGCCGCAGACGGTTTTCGGGATGTTGATGGTGGCCGACGCGCTCCAGCGCACGCCGGCCCGGGACGGCAAGCTGGACGTCAACGAGTTCGCCAGGACGCTGGAGACCACGCGCATCCAGACGCCGATGGGCGAGATGAGCATGCGCGAGGCGGATCACCAGGTGCAGATGCCGATGGTGGTTTCCGTCGTGTCGCGCCAGGCCAGGCTCAAGGTCGACGGCACGGACATGGGTTTTGCGCCGGCCCTGCTGCTTTCGGCGCAGGAGGCCTCCACGCCGGCCCAGGCCAGCTGCCAGATGAAGCGCCCCGGCTGACCGGACCATGGAACAGGTTTTTTTCTCCCTGCTTAACGGCATCGTCTACGGGCTGGTGCTGTTCATGGTGTCCGCCGGCCTGACGCTGATCTTCGGCATGATGGGCGTGCTCAATTTCGCGCATGCCTCCTTCTACATGCTGGGCGCCTACTTCGCCTATACGCTGCAAGGCGCACTGGGCTTCTGGCCGGCCGTGGCGGCCGCGCCGCTGCTGGTGGGCCTGATCGGCGTGGCGGTCGAGCGCTACTTCCTGAGGCGGGTGCACCGCCACGGCCATGCGCACGAATTGCTGCTGACCTTCGGCCTGTCGTTCATCATCGCCGAGTCGATCAAGCTGTTCTACGGCAACTATCCGGTGGACTACCGCGTGCCAGCGTTCCTGGATTTTCCCGCCTTCAGCATCGGCGCGACCCAGTATCCCTTCTACCGGCTGCTGATGGGCGGCATCGCCATCGCGATGTTCGTGTCCATCTACCTGCTGCTTACCCGCACGCGGGTCGGCATCGTGGTGCGTTCGGCCATCTACAAGCCGCACATGGCCGAGGCGCTGGGCCACAACGTGCCGCTGGTCTTCATGGGCGTCTTCGGCGCCGGGGCGGCGCTGGCGGGCCTGGCCGGGGCGGTGGCCGGCGCCTTCTACACCACCAATCCGAACATGGCGCTGGAGCTGGGCGTGATGGTGTTCGTGGTGGTCGTGGTCGGCGGGCTGGGCTCGCTGGCCGGCGCGATGGTGGCATCGCTGCTGATCGGCATCATCACCTCGCTGGCGGTGGCGGTGGACCGCAGCCTGGCCGACCTGCTGGCGCTGGTCGGCGCCGGGGACTGGGCGCGCGAGATGGGCGGGTTGATGACGCTGCGGCTGTCCAGCCTGGCGGCCACGCTGCCCTTTGCCCTCATGCTGCTGATCCTGCTGGTGCGGCCGGGCGGCCTCATGGGAGAGAAGGCATGACGACGAGAAGCGCACTGGCCTATTGCCTGGCGGGCGCGGCCTTGCTGGCGGCGCTGCCTTTCCTGCTGTCGCAGGGGCTGCTCAACGCGGCCATCCAGATGCTGATCGCGGCCCTGTTCGCCAGCGCGTACAACCTGCTGTGCGGCCAGGCGGGCATGCTGTCCTTTGGGCACGCCGCCTATTTCGGCGTGGGCGCCTTCGCCACGGTGCATGCGATGAACGCAGTGGGCGGGGCGGGGCTGTTGCCCACGCCGCTGATGCCGCTGGCCGGCGCTGCCGCCGGGCTGGTCTTTGGCGGCATCGCCGGCTGGTTCGCCACCCAGCGCAGCGGCACTTACTTCGCCATGATCACCCTGGCGATCGCCGAACTGGTGCATTCCCTGGCGCCGCACCTGAAGGGCGTGTTCGGCGGCGAGGCGGGCCTGTCCACCATGCGCATGCCGGCCTGGGGCTACGATTTCGGCTCGACCACGCAGGTGTATTACCTGACGCTGGGCTGGGTCCTGCTGTCGCTGGCGCTGCTTTACCTGTACACCCGCACCCCCCTGGGCAGGCTGACGCTGGGGCTGCGCGAGAACAGCCACAGGCTGCGCTTCCTGGGCTATAACGTGCACGGCATGGCCACCCTGGTGTTCGCGCTGTCGGCCATGTTCTCCGGCGTGGCCGGCGGGCTGCAGGTCGTTTCCAACGAGTCGGCCAACTACGTGCTGTTCGAGCCGGCGCTCTCGGCCGCCGCGGTGCTCCATGCCTATATCGGCGGCGTGCAGGTGTTCCTGGGGCCGGCCCTGGGCGCGGCGCTGATGACCTTTTTCGGTTATGCGGTCTCGGACCTGACGCGTTCGTGGCTGCTTTACCAGGGCATCCTGTTCGTGCTGGTGATGATGTTCATGCCCACCGGGCTGAGCGGGCTGATCGGCGCCGCCGGGCGGCTGCACGGGCGCTACGGCCTGCCGCGCGCCATGCCGGCGTTCGTGCTGGCCCTGGGGGCGGGCGCGGCGGCCAGCGCCGGCGCCGTATTCCTCATCGAGCTGCTGCAGCGGCTTTTCTCGCAGGACTACCGCTCGCTGCTGCGGCTCGACCCCGAGGCGCCGTGGCCGCCCGTGGAGCTGTTCGGGCAGGCCTGGCATGCGTCCGATCCGCTTACCTGGGCCGTACCCTTGCTGCTGCTGGCTGCCGCGGGCCTGCTGGCCTGGGGCTGCCGCAGGACGCTGGACCGGCTGGCCGGCGGCGGGCCCGTGGCCCCCGTGCGCGGCGCCAAGGAGGAATTGGCATGAACCCGCCGAATCCAGCGATCCTTTCCATGCAAGGCCTGCGCAAGTCCTTCGGCCTGACCGAGATCATCCGGGGCGTGGACCTGGAGGTCCGCGAAGGCGAACGGCATGCGCTGATCGGCCCCAACGGCGCCGGCAAGTCCACCCTGTTTCACCTGGTATCCGGCCAGCTTGCACCCACCTCGGGCTCCATCCGCTTCGAAGGCCGCGAGATCGCCGGCCGCTCGCCGCAGGCGATCAACCGGCATGGGGTGGCGCGCTCGTTCCAGATCACCAACATCTTCCCCAGGCTGAGCACGTTCGAGAACGTGCGCCTGGCCGTGATGCGCGCCCACGGCCTGCAGTACGCCTTCTGGAAACTCATCGACCGCGACCGCCGCATCCGCGCCGAGACCGAGCGCCTGCTGGAACAGGTCCGGCTTACGGCCAAGGCCCGGGCCATCGCCGGGGAGATGGCCTACTCGGAACAGCGTTCGCTGGAGATCGCGATGACGCTGGCCTCCGATCCCCGGCTGATCCTGCTGGACGAGCCGATGGCGGGCATGTCGCACGAAGAGACGGCCTACACCTCCGAACTGATCCGCGAGGCCACGGCCGGGCGCACGCTGATGATCGTCGAGCACGACATGGACGTGGTGTTCGCGCTGAGCGACCGCATCAGCGTGCTGGTCTACGGGCAGGTGGTGGCCACCGGCGCGCCCGCCGAGATCCGCGCCAACCCCAGCGTGCGCGAAGCCTACCTGGGCGACGAGGTGAATGCATGAACGATACGGATACGACGCTGCTGTGCGTGCAGGGCCTGCACGCGCACTACGGGAAAAGCCATGTCCTGCACGGCGTGGACCTGAAGGTGGCGCGCAACGAGGTGGTCAGCCTGGTGGGGCGCAACGGCTCGGGCCGCTCGACCACCATGAAGGCGATCATGGGGCTGGTCCCGCCCTCGGCCGGACGGGTGCGCCTGCGCGGACGCGAGCTGGCCGGCGCGCGGCCCTATGCGATCTGCCGCGCCGGCCTGGCCTACGTGCCCGAAGAGCGCGAGGTGTTCGCCAACCTGACGGTCGAGGAGAACCTGCGCATGGGCGAGCAGCCGCCCGCGCCCGGCGCGCACCGCTGGACGATGGCGCAGATGTTCGACTATTTCCCACGGCTCAAGGAGCGGCGCAACACCAAGGCCGGCAGCATGTCCGGCGGGGAGCAGCAGATGCTGACCATCTGCCGTTCGCTGCTGGGCAACCCGCTGGTCATGCTCATCGACGAGCCCACGGAAGGGCTGGCGCCCAAGATCGTGGCCCAGGTCGGCGAATGCATCCAGGACATGCACCGCAAGGGCGTGTCGGTGCTGCTGGTCGAGCAGAAGCTGACCATCGCGCTGAAGGTCAGCACGCGCGTATGCGTGATGGGGCATGGCCGCATCGTCTTCGAGGGCAGCCCCCAGGAGCTGGGCGCGAACCAGGCGCTGGTTTCGCAATGGCTGGCCGTATGAGCCCATCGTCCGTCGCGGACATTTCTTCCATCGAGCCCGTTTTCCCATGAAAAGCAGACAAGACAAGGTCATCATCTCGTGCGCGGTTACCGGGTCGGTCCACACGCCGACCATGTCCCCCTACCTGCCGCTCACGCCCGAGCAGATCGCCGGGCAGGCCATCGAGGCCGCCCAGGCGGGGGCGGCCATCCTGCACCTGCATGCGCGCGACCCGCGCGACGGACGGCCCAGCGCCGACCCGGCGGTCTTCGATGCCTTCGTGCCGCGCATCCGCGACGCCACCGACGCGGTGATCAACATCACCACGGGCGGCAGCACCCGCATGACGCTGCAGGAGCGGCTGGCCTATCCCTTGCGCGCCAAGCCCGAGATGTGCTCGCTGAACATGGGGTCGATGAACTTCTCCATCCATCCCGCCGCGCGGCGCATCGCCCGGTGGCAGCATGATTGGGAAAAGCCCTATGTCGAGGGCATGGAGGACCTGATCTTTCGCAATACGTTCCGCGACATCCGGCACATCCTCAAGGCGCTGGGCCAGGAGTGCGGCACGCGCTTCGAATTCGAATGCTATGACATGGGCCACCTGTACAACCTGGCGCATTTCGTGGACGAGGGGCTGGTGCAGGGGCCGTTGTTCATCCAGGCCATCTTCGGCATCCTGGGGGGGATGGGACCGGATCCGGAGAACCTGGCGGCCATGAAGACCACCGCCGACCGGCTGTTCGGGCGCGACGGCTATCGCTTTTCGGTGCTGGGGGCGGGCCGCCACCAGATGCCGCTGGTGACGATGGGCGCCATCCTGGGCGGCCATGTGCGCGTGGGCCTGGAGGACAGCCTGTACCTGGCCCGCGGCCAGCTGGCCAAGTCGTGCGCCGAACAGGTCCGCCGGATCCGGCTCATCCTGGAGGCGCTGTCGCTGGAGATCGCCACGCCCGCCGAGGCGCGGGCCATGCTGGGCTTGAAGGGCCGGGACGCGGTGGCGTTCTGAGGCCGCGCCATTCTTTCATTCGGGAGTTTTCATGAAGCAGTTTCTGCAGGATCGCGTTGCCATCGTCACCGGGGCAGGCAGCGGCCTGGGCCGCGCGCATGCGCTGGCGCTGGCGCGGCACGGCGCGCGCGTGGTGGTCAACGACGTGGCGGGATCGCACGAGGGCTCGCCCGCGCGCGCCGTGGCCGGGCAGATCGTGCGCGACGGCGGGCAGGCCATCGCCCTGGACGGCGACGTGACCGACCCTGCCGCCATGCAGGACATGGCCGCCAGCGTGATCGAGCGGTGGGGGCGCATCGACATCCTGGTCAACAATGCCGGCATCCTGCGCGACAAGAGCTTCTCCAAGATGTCGCTGGAGGACTTCCGGCTGGTGATGGACGTGCACCTGATGGGCAGCGTGCATTGCATCAAGGCGGTCTGGGAAACCATGCGCGCGCAGCGCTACGGCCGCATCGTGATGACGACCTCGTCCTCCGGCCTGTACGGCAATTTCGGCCAGGCCAACTACAGCGCGGCCAAGATGGCGCTGGTCGGGCTGATGCAGACCCTGGCCCTGGAGGGCGAGAAGTACGGCATCCGCGTCAATTGCCTGGCGCCCACGGCCGCCACCGGGATGACCGAGGGCGTGCTCGCGCCCGAGGCGCTGGCGCGGCTGGACCCGGCGGCCGTCAGTCCGGCGCTGTTGGCCCTGGCGGCCGAGGATGCGCCCACCCGCCGCATCCTGCTGGCGGGCGCGGGCAGCGTCGAGGCGGCCCACATCACGATGACGCGCGGCATTTTCATCGGCCCGCGCGAGGACGCGGCCCAGCAGATCCGCGCGCGCATGGCCCAGATCGCCGACCGCGAGGGCGAACTGGTGCCGTCCACCGGTTTCGAGCAGTGCCAGTTCGAGCTGGCCAAGGCGGGCTTCCAGATGGCGCTGCCGGGCCTGGCCTGAAGCCGCGCACGCACCGGGCGCTGCGCCATGCCGGCATCGCTCACGCCGGCTCGCGCCGGGCCGTCCCGCCTTGCGCCGACAGGTGGCGCAGCAGGTCGATCGGCATCGGGAACACGATGGTCGAGGTCTTGTCCCCGGCGATGTCGTGCAGGGCCGACAGGTAGCGCAACTGCATGGCCTCGGGCACCTCGGCCAGCGCGCGGGCCGCATCCACCAGCCGTTCGGCCGCCTGGTGCTCGCCTTCGGCGTTGATGATGCGCGCGCGCCGGTTGCGCTCGGCCTCGGCCTGGCGGGCGATGGCGCGGACCATGCTTTCGTCGATGTCCACGTGCTTGATCTCCACGTTGGCGATCTTGATGCCCCAGCTGTCGGTGTGCCGGTCCAGGATCTCCTGCAGGTCGGCGTTGAGCTTGTCCCGCTCGGACAGCATCTCGTCCAGGTCGTGCTTGCCCAGCACCGAGCGCAAGGTGGTCTGCGCCAGCTGGCTGGTGGCCTCGCGATAGCGCTCGACCTGGATGATGGCCTTGTTGGGGTCGACCACGCGGAAATACACCACCGCGTTGACCTGCACCGAGACGTTGTCGTGCGAGATGATGTCCTGGCTGGGAACATCCAGCACGATGGTGCGCATGTCCACCCGCACCAGCTGCTGGATGAAGGGCACCAGGACGATCAGGCCGGGGCCTTTCACGCCGGTGTAGCGCCCCAGCGTGAAGACGACCCCGCGCTCGTATTCGCGCAGGATGCGCAGCGACCAAAGGATGACCGCCACGACCAGCGCGGCGATGATGAGATACGGGACCCAGGTCATGATCATGGTTCTTTCTCCTGTTGGATGGGGCGCTCGGGTGCGACGGTCAGCGTCAGGCCCTCGCGGGCCAGGACCCGCACGCGCTCGCCGGCAGGCAGCGGACCGGGCGCGCGCGCCTGCCAGCTTTCTCCGTTGACCTGCACGCGTCCCGTGCCGTTGGACCAGGAAAGCACCTGGCCGGTATGGCCGACCAGCGCATTGCCGCCGCTTTCGGCCTTGCGCCGGTGGGCCCGCAGCGCGGCGGCCAGCATGATGCCCAGCAGCGCGGCCATGACCGCCGTGGCGGTCACGATGACCGGCAGCGACAGCACGAAGGCCGGATGGTCGCCATCGAACATGAACAGCGAGCCCAGGCCGAAGATGACCGCGCCGGCTATGCCGAGCAGGCCGAGCGTGGGGGTGAATGCCTCGGCCGCCATCAGTGCGATGCCCAGCATCAGCAGTCCCACGCCCGCATAGCTCACCGGCAGCAGGTTCAGGGCGAACAGCGCCGTGACCAGGGCCACGCCGCCCAGCACGCCCGGGAAGATCGCCCCGGGGCTCATCAGTTCGAAGATGATGCCGTAGATCCCCAGCAGCATGAGGACATAGGCGATGTTCGGGTTGGTGATGACCGCCAGGAAGCGGGTGCGCCAGTCGGGCGCGACGGTGACGAGTTCGGCGCCGGCGGTGGCCAGCGTGACGGCCAGGCCGCCCACGGCGGCCTGGCGGCCGTCGGCCTGCCGCAGCAGTTCCTCCACGGTGGGCGCCACGATGTCCACCACGTCTTGCTCCAATGCCTGCCGGGCCGCGATGCTGGCGCCTTCGCGCACCGCCGATTCGGCCCATTGCGCGTTGCGGCCGTGCAGATCGGCCAGGCTCCGGATGAAGGCGACGGCATCGTTGATGGCCTTGCGCGCGCCGGCATCCGGGCCGTCCCCGCCGCCCTCGTCGCGGCCTGTTTCGCCGGGTTCGCCGGCCGGCGGGGCTGTGTCCGGCTGCCCGGGCGCGGTCGGCCGCCGCTGCCCGGGCGAGGGGCCCGGGCCCAGCTGTACGGGAGTGGCCGCGCCGATATTGGTGCCCGGCGCCATCGCGGCCACGTGGCTGGCATAGACCAGGTAGGTTCCCGCGCTGGCCGCCTGGGCCCCGCCCGGGGCCACGTAGGCGATGACCGGCACGGGCGAAGCCAGCATGTGCTGGACGATCTCGCGCGTGGAGGACACCAGGCCGCCCGGCGTATCGATGCGTATCACGGCCGCGGCCGCCTCCAGCCGCGCGGCGGCCTCCAGGCCGCGGCGCAGGTAATGGGTCGTGGCCGGACCGATGGGGCCCTGGACCTCCAGCAATACCACCGGGCGCGCGGCCTGGCCGGCGGCGGCCGGGCCGGGCAGGGCGAGGGCGCCAAGCAGGCCGGCCAGCACGCACAGCAAGGCGCGGATCACGGTTTCTTGCCGGTACGGCCCGGCCTGTGCTGCGCCTGGCCCGGCCCCGGGGTTTGCCGCGGGCCGCTGGCGCACGCGCCGGGCCGCCGTGCCGATTCACGGGATGGGGACATGCGTCTTCTCCTTGGCGGGAGGTTCCAGCGTAGTGCGCCGCCCCCGGGCCTTGCTGTGTCATACGGTTTCGACTGGTGTCCACCGATATGGGAAACAGCGTCCGGTTTTGGGTGCCCTATACAGGAAAACCCCGCTCTAAACTTTGCGCCAAATCAAACCGATAGACAAAAGGAGAGGCGAGTTCAATTGGTCCGTTTGCGCGGCAAGCGAGCAACAGCCTTTCGCCGCCATCCCTTGATATGAACGGAGCCGTCTTGAACCTGCCCGCCTACGTTGCGCGCCTTGCCTTCCAGGCTTGCGGCGCACCGCCCGCTCGCGTCCGCCCGATCCCCCTGCTGCCCGCCTGACCCCGCTTCGCGCGAGGCAAGGCCGCCGCGCGGGCATCACAGGAATTTCCATGTACGTCGGTCAATACAACGATTTCCTGGTCCTGCTGTCGCTGGCGGTAGCGATCCTGGCCTCCTACACGGCCCTGGACATGGCCGGCCGCATCCAGCCTGGCCAGAGAGCCGGCGGGTGGCGAACGGGTGGCTGGCGGGCGGGGCCTGCGCCATGGGCGTGGGTATCTGGTCCATGCATTTCATCGGCATGCTGGCATTCAGCCTGCCCATCCCGCTGGGCTACGATCCGGCGATCACGGCGGCGTCGCTGCTGATCGCCATCGCCGCCTCGGCCCTGGCGCTGTGGATCGCCAGCCGCGAGGCGCTGCCGTGGCGGCGGCTGGCCTGGGGCGCCTTGCTGATGGGCGCGGGCATCGCCGCCATGCACTACACCGGCATGGCGGCGATGCGCATGTCGCCCGGCATCCAGTACATCGGCTGGCTGTTCGTGTTGTCGGTGCTGATCGCCGTCAGCGCCTCGGGCGCCGCCTTGTGGATGGCCTTCCGGCTGCGCCGGCGCGCGCCTGGCGTGCGCAGGCTGCGGGCCGGCGCGGCGGTGATCATGGGCGTGGCGATCGTGGGCATGCACTACACCGGCATGGGCGCGGCGCAGTTTCCCTTGGGCAGCATCTGCGGGGCGGCGCGCGACGGGGTGGATGCCAACTGGCTGGCCTTGCTTATCCTGGTGGCCACGCTGGCGGTGCTGGCCATTGCGCTGATCGTATCGGTGCTCGATGCCCGCCTGCAGGAGCGCACCTCGATATTGACGCGTTCGCTGAGCGCGGCCAACGAAGAACTGTCCTATCTGGCGCTGCACGATGCGCTGACGGGCTTGCCCAACCGGGTGCTGCTGGCCGACCGTATCGATCAGGCCATCCGCGCCGCCGAGCGCAGCCGGGGCAGTTTCGCGCTGATGTTCCTGGACCTGGACGGGTTCAAGACCGTGAACGACGCATACGGCCATCAGGTGGGCGACCTGCTGCTGGCTGCGGGCGCGCAGCGCATCCGGGGCATGATCCGCTCCCAGGACACCCTGGCCCGCATGGGCGGCGACGAGTTCGTGCTGGTGGCCGAAGTGGGCGAGCCTTCGGATGCGGCGGCCATCGCCGAGAAGCTCGTGGCCGAGCTGCGCGCGCCTTTCCTGGTGGACGGCCACGATTTGCGCGTTTCCACCAGCATCGGCATCGCCCTGTATCCCAGCGATGGCGGCAATCGCGAGACACTGCTGACCAACGCCGACGCGGCCATGTACCACTCCAAGTCGCTGGGCCGCAACACCTACAGCTTTTTCGAAAGCTCGATGAACGCCAATGCCTACGAGCAGTTGCGCTTGAGCCAGGAACTGCGCAAGGCGGTCGAGGAGGGCCAGTTCGTGCTGCACTACCAGCCCAAGTTCCAGGCGCCCGACGGGCCGGTGGTGGGCGTGGAGGCGCTGGTGCGCTGGCAGCATCCCACGCGCGGGCTGATGCCGCCGGACCAGTTCATCGCGCTGGCCGAGAAGATCGGCCTGATCGTGCCCATCGGCGAGTGGGTGCTGGACGAGGCCTGCCGGCAGATGGCGCGGTGGCGGCAGGCCGGGCGCACCGGCTGGAGCGTCGCGGTCAACATTTCGGCCCTGCATTTCCAGCATGCCAGGCTGGTGCAGTCGGTCAGGGATGCCTTGGCCCGGCACGGCCTGGAGCCTGAATGCCTGACGCTGGAGATCACCGAGACCACCGCCATGAGCGATACGCAGGCCAGCCTGCAGGTGCTCGATGCGCTAAGCGGCATGGGCGTGCGCATTTCCATCGACGACTTCGGCACCGGCTACTCGAGCCTGCTGCACCTCAAGCGCCTGCCGGCGTGCGAACTGAAGATAGACCGCGGCTTCATCAACGACCTGGCGCACGACGTGGAGGACGCCGCCATCGTATCGGCCATCGTGGCGCTGGGCCGCACGCTGAACCTGAAGGTGGTGGCCGAGGGCGTGGAGACGCAGGCCCAGCAGGCCTTCCTGACCAAGCTGGGATGCAGCATGCTGCAGGGCTACCTGCTGGGCCGCCCGATGCCGGCCCTGGCGCTGGAGGAGGCCTTGTCCGCGCAGGCCGGCGCCGGCATCCCGCAGGCTTGAGGCGCACGGCCCGGCGCGCCTGGCCGCGCG
>NZ_JBANET010000034.1:0-25059 GCF_037026685.1 Orrella sp. JC864
AAAAAACCCCGCAGAACCTTGATTCTGCGGGGTTTCTAGACCTTCCTGGACTAGCCTGGAAAATTCTTGGCGGACAGAGGGGGATTCGAACCCCCGATACGCTATTCACGTATACACGCTTTCCAGGCGTGCGCCTTCAACCACTCGGCCACCTGTCCTGATGCGCACTTTGCGCCCGGCCCCACTGGGCCAGCCCACAAAACGGCAATCCGCGATTCTAGCAAAACTGGGCGAAAATTTCCCGCCGCTAGCGGCCGGCCGCCTGGCCCGGCAGCCGGAAGTGCCGCCTTTGCGCGTACAGCAGCACGCCGGCCAGCAAGGCCGGCACGGCAATCAGGAAGAACGCGATCCGATAACTGCCCGTTAGCGAGACCACCAGCCCGAACACCGGCGGCCCGAGCACCACGCCCAGGAAGGTACAGGTCAGCGTGCCGGCCGTGGCCATGCCGGCCTGGCCGGGCGGGGCCTGGCGCGCGACCTCGGCCAGGTACACGCCGTTCCAGCCGATGGCGCCCGCGCCCAGGGCGAACAGCACCAGGCCGAGCAGGACCTGGTGGCTGCCGGCCGGCAGCGCCGCCAGGGCCCAGCACGACAAGGCCATGGCGATGGCCAGCACGGCCAGCGTGGAAATCGCGCTGCCCAGCCGGTCGGCGCACCAGCCCCACAGGATGCGGCCGACCACGCCGGCCACCTGTGCGATCGAGAGCATGAGGCCGGCCAGCACCAGCGTGTAGCCCAGGCTGTCGTGCAGGTAGGTGACGGTGTAGGCGCTGACCGACAGCTGCACGGCCGAGAAGGTCAGCGAGGCCAGCGCCAGCAGCACCAGCGAACGCTGCGAGAAGATCAGCTTGAGCGGGGCACGCAGCTTGCCGCTGGCCGCGCGATGCAGCGGCTTGCGGTCGGCGTCCAGCTCGCGGCGCAGTCCTTGCGACAAGACGGTGCACAGCAGGCTGGCCAGGGCGAAGCCGGCCAGCGCGCCGCGCCAGCCCACCCACTCCAGCAGCCAGGGCGCCACCACGCCGGCCAGCACGCCACCCAGCGGCACGCCGGTCTGCTTGATGGAAAACACCAGCGACATGCGCCGGGCCGGCGTGGTCTTGACCAGCAGGTGCGAGCTGGCCGGCGTGATGGGACCGTAGCCGATGCCGATCAGCAGCGCGCCGGCCACCACCAGGGGCAGCCAGCCTAGCAGGCTGAGCAGCAGGCCCGAGGCGCTGAGCACCATGCCCAGCTGGCTGGCGCGGATGGCGCCCAGCCGGGTCACCCACTCGCCGGCCATGAGGCTGCCGATCATGGCGCCGCAATAGACCAGGGCCACATAGGCGCCCAGGGTTTCGGCGCCCACGCCGTAGACCGGTCCGATCACCGGCGCCAGCACGGGCACCACCAGCACGGCGGCCGAGACCAGCGACTGGATGGCGACCGTGATCGCCAGCGTGACGAACGGCGAGGCCCGCACGTCTCAGCCCGTCACGGCGATGCTGTGCGAGCCGCCCAGCATGCGCTCGACGTAGCGGGCGATGGTGTCGACCTCCAGGTTGACGCGATCGCCCGGCTTCAGGTGCTTGAGCGTGGTGGCGGCGACGGTATGGGGGATCAGGTTGATGCTGAAGTCGCAGCCCTCGGCCCCGTCGTCGATGCTGTTGACGGTCAGGCTGACGCCGTTGACGGTGATCGAGCCCTTGTAGGCCAGGTAGCGCGCCAGCGGCTTGGGCGCATGGAGCAGCAGTTCGTGCGATTCGCCCACCGGCGAGAAACGCAGCACCTCGCCCTGGCCGTCGACGTGGCCCGAGACCAGGTGTCCGCCCAGGTAGTCGCCCACCCGCAGCGACTTCTCCAGGTTCACCTCGCCTTTTTCGGCCAGGCCGCTGGTGCGGTTCAGGCTCTCGCGCGAGACCTCGACCTCGAAGCTGTCGTCCGTGCGGGCCACCACCGTCATGCAGGCGCCCTGCACGGCGATGGAGTCGCCGATGCGCACATCGGAAAGATCCAGTGCCCCGGCGGCGATGCGCAGGCGCACGCCGGCCTCGCTGCCCCCGGGCAGGGGCTGGACCTCGGTGACTCGGCCTACGGCGGCGACGATGCCGGTGAACATGGGGACTCCTTGGCTAGCAGTGACCGGAAACGGAAAAGATCATACGCCAGTCGATGCCGGCGGATGCGCCTGCGCTTCGTGGGCCAGCAGCTGCACCCGCTGGCGCAGGGCCAGCCAGCGGGCCGGCAGGTGCGCGCGCAAGCGCAGGTCCTCGCCCACGCGCGCCACGTCGGTGTAGGCAAAGCGCGGCGCCAGGTCCAGGTCCTGCAAGGCCGGCAAGGCAACCATGCCGGCGGCATCGCCCATCAGCATGGGGGCGCTGTAGACCAGCAGCTCGTCCACGCAGCCGGCCGCCAGCAAGGCGCCGCTGAGCATGGGGCCGGCCTCGACATGCACCTCGTTCACGCCGTCGGCGGCCAGCCAGCGCATGACGGCGGGCAGGTCCACGCGCTGGCCGTCGGCCTGCGGCAGCAGCACCACCTGCACGTTGCGCTGGGCCAGGCGCGCCATCTTGTCGTGGTCGGCCTGCGCGGCGAACACCAGGATGGGGCGCCCGTCGATCATGCGCGCGTCCTCGGGCAGCCGCAACGTGCTGTCGATCACGGCCCGGCGCGGCGGATGCGCGGTATCGACGGTGCGCGTATCGAGCAGCGGATCATCGGCCAGCACGGTGCCGATGCCGCTGAGCACCACGCAGCTGCGGGCGCGCCAAAGATGGCCGTCCTGGCGCGCGGCCGGCCCGGTGATCCACTTGGACACCCCGTTGTGCAGGGCGCTGCGCCCGTCCAGCGAAGCGGCCAGCTTGAGCCACGTCCAGGGCGTGCCGCGGCTCATGCGCGCGACGAAGCCGGCGTTCAGCTCCAGGGCCTGGTCCAGGCACACGCCCGTGCCGACGGCGATGCCGGCCTCGCGCAGCGTGCGCAGGCCGCGCCCGTTGACCTGCGGATTGGGATCGCCCATGGCCACCACCACCCGGCCCAGCCGGGCGCTCACCAGCGCATCGACACAGGGCGGCGTGCGGCCGTAGTGGCTGCACGGCTCCAGCGTGACGTAGGCGGTGGCGCCGGCGACATCCAGGCCCCGGCTGGCGGCCTGCCGCAAGGCCACGATCTCGGCGTGCGGCCCGCCGGGCGGCTGGGTGCCGCCCTCGCCGAGCACCTGGCCGCCGCGCACGATGACGCAACCCACGCGCGGGTTGGGACGGGTGCTGAACATGACCTGCCGCGCCTGCGCCAGCGCGCGGCGCATCCATGCCTCGTCGGCCTGCTCGGGGGAAAGACTGGCGTTCACTGGGCGGGACTACTTCTTGAGCTTGCCGGGCAGCAAGGGCCCCTGCATCTCGCGGATGGCCTCGACGAATTCGCCGATGTCCTCGAAGCTCTTGTACACCGAGGCAAAGCGCACGTAGGCCACCTTGTCCAGCTTCTTGAGTTCGGTCATGACCAGTTCGCCGATGTAGGCCGAGGACACCTCGCGCTGGCCGCTGGTCAGCAGGCTTTCCTCGATGCGGGCCACGGCCGCGTCCACGTCGCGCGTGCTGACCGGGCGCTTGCGCAAGGCCAGGGCCAGGCTGCCGCGCAGCTTGCCGGACTGGTATTCGCTGCGGCTGCCGTTGCGCTTGACCACCGAAGGCATGGCCAGCTCGACGCGCTCGTAGGTGGTAAAGCGCCGGTCACAGGCCAGGCAGCGCCGGCGCCGGCGGATGGTATCGCCCTCTTCGGAGACGCGCGAGTCGACCACCTGGGTATCGGAATGGTCGCAGAACGGACATTTCATAAAGGCCTACCTGTCGATGCCGCCCGCACGGCCGTCAATGCGGCGCGGCGCCCGGAAGCTGCCGGCCCGGCCGGCGGCAGGCCGGGCCAGGCTGCCAGTCTAGCGGTAAACGGGCAGCCGCGCCGTCAGTTCGTTGACGCGCTTGCGCACCGATTCGATGACCGCCGCATCGCGCGGGGCATCGAGCACGTCGGCGATCAGGTTGCCGGTGAGCTCGGCCTCGGCCTGGCGGAAACCGCGCGTGGTCATGGCCGGGGTACCCAGGCGCACGCCGCTGGTGACGAAGGGCTTTTCCGGGTCGTTGGGGATGGCGTTCTTGTTGACGGTGATGTGGGCCTGGCCCAGGACAGCCTCGGCTTCCTTGCCGGTGATGCCCTTGGCGCGCAGGTCCACCAGCATGACGTGGCTTTCGGTGCGGCCCGAGACGATGCGCAGGCCGCGCTTGACCAGGGTGTCGGCCAGCACCTGGGCGTTCTTGACCACCTGGGCGGCGTAATCCTTGAACTCGGGCGAGAGCGCTTCCTTGAAGGCCACGGCCTTGGCCGCGATCACGTGCATCAGCGGGCCGCCCTGGATGCCGGGGAAGATGGCCGAGTTGACGGCCTTCTCGTGCTCGGCCTTCATCATGATGACGCCGCCACGCGGCCCGCGCAGCGACTTGTGCGTGGTGGAGGTGACGAAGTCGGCGTGCGGCACCGGGTTGGGATAGGCGCCGCCGGCGACCAGGCCGGCATAGTGGGCGATGTCCACCATGAACAGCGCGCCGTGCTCGCGGGCGATGCGGCCCAGGCGCTCGAAGTCGATGTGCAGCGAATAGGCCGAGGCGCCGGCCACGATCAGCTTGGGCCGGTGCTCCTTGGCCAGCTGCTCCACGCGCGCGTAGTCCAGCACCTCGTCGGCGTCCAGGCCGTATTGCAGGAAGTTGTACAGCTTGCCCGACTGGTTGACCGAGGCCCCGTGCGTCAGGTGCCCGCCCTCGGCCAGGCTCATGCCCAGCACCGTGTCGCCCGGCTTGAGCACGGCGTTGTACACGCCCTGGTTGGCCTGCGAGCCGGAGTTGGGCTGCACGTTGGCCGCCTCGGCGCCGAACAGCTGCTTGAGCCGGTCGATGGCCAGCTGCTCGACCACGTCCACGTATTCGCAGCCGCCGTAGTAGCGCTTGCCCGGATAGCCTTCGGCGTACTTGTTGGTCAGCTGCGTGCCCTGGGCCTGCATGACGGCCGGGCTGGCGTAGTTTTCCGAGGCGATCAGCTCGATGTGCTGTTCCTGGCGAAGGTCTTCCTTCTGGATGGCGGCCCAGACGTCGGGATCCACTTGGGCGATGGTGCGGGAGCGGTCGAACATTGCGGGTTCCTGAAAACCGAAAGATCAAACCGCTAGTTTACCTGCCCGCCCGCCGGCGCCGCCCGGCAAAGCGCAGCGGCGCGGGCCGCGCCGGCCCGAGCGTGGGCTGGCCGCCACGGCCGGAGGCCCTGCCGCAAAAACGGCTCAAGCCAGCGGGAGATCCGCTCAAGTTGCGCCCGGTCCGCCGGCCGGCGCGGCTAGACCGCCGTGGTCGAGCCCACCTGCCGCGGCGCCAGCCGCGGGTTCAGGGTATAGGTGCCCGTCAGGCTGGCCTGGTCCAGCACGCAGCCCTGCATGGCCCGCAGCACGTCGGCGGCAGTAAAGCGCCCCTCGACGGGCAGCTTGTCCACGTTCAGCGCATACAGCGTAAAGACGTAGCGGTGCACCTTGGCGTCGTTCCAGGGCGGGCACGGGCCGTCGTAGCCGAAATAATCGCCATTCATGTCGCGGTCGGCGGCGAACCACGAGGTGTAGTCGTTGACGCCCTGGCGCACGCCGTGCGGCGACAGCGGGCCGCCCTTGCCGCGCGGGGTGATGCCGCTGCTGAACGCCCCTTCGTCGATCTCGCGGCGATCGGCCGGCAGCTCGATCAGGACCCAATGGGCGAAATCCATGCGCGGCAGGTCGGCCGGCACCTCGCGGCCCTCCTGGTTGACGTCGGCCGGGTCCGAGGGTGCGTCCGGATCGATGCAAAGCAGGGCGAAGGAACGGGTGCCCTCGGGCACCTCGTCCCAGGCAAGGTGGGGGTTGTAGTTGTCCGCGAGGGCCACGTGCGACTGCGGGTCGATCTTGGCGAACGCGTAGCGCTCCGGGATAGCCTCGCCTTCCGAAAAGGACAAACTCGTCAGCTTCATGAACGTGCTCCTTGGTACGGCGAACCTTCGCAATATTGGGACGAAGGCCTATCCTCGCAAGGTAACACGGGCGAACTTGCGTTTACCCACCTGCACCACGTAGCACCCCTCGGTCAATTGCAACGATTTGTCTTCGATGCGGGCGCCGTCCACCCGCACCCCGCCCTGCTCGACGTTGCGCTGCGCTTCGGAGGCCGATGCCGCCAGCCCCGCCTCGCGCAGCAGCTTGAGGATGCCCAGGGGCGCGCCGCCCAGCGTGACCTCGGGCATGTCCTCGGGGATGGCGCCGTCGCGAAAGCGCGCCTCGAAGGCGGCCAGCGCCGCCTGGGCGGCCGCCTGCCCATGAAAGCGCGCCACGATCTCGCTGGCCAGCATCACCTTGGCGTCGCGCGGATTGCGGCCGTTCTCGGTTTCGGCGCGCAGCCTGGCGATCTCGGCCTCGGACAGGAAGGACAGCAGCGTGAAATAGCGCCACATCAGGGTGTCCGAGATGGACATGAGCTTGCCGAACATGGACTCGGCCGGCTCGGAGATGCCGATGTAGTTGCCCTTGGACTTGGACATCTTCTCGACGCCGTCGGTGCCTTCGAGCAGCGGCATGGTCAGGATGCACTGCGGCTCCTGGCCGTACTCCTTCTGCAGCTCGCGGCCCACCAGCAGGTTGAACTTCTGGTCGGTGCCGCCCAGCTCCAGGTCCGACTTGAGCGCCACCGAATCGTAGCCCTGCAGCAAGGGGTACAGGAACTCGTGCACCGAAATGGGCACCCCGCCCTTGAAGCGCCGGGTGAAGTCGTCGCGCTCCATCATGCGCGCCACGGTGTAGCGCGAGGCCAGCTGGATCAGGCCGCGCGCGC
This sequence comes from Orrella sp. JC864, assembly GCF_037026685.1. Taxonomy (NCBI): domain Bacteria; kingdom Pseudomonadati; phylum Pseudomonadota; class Betaproteobacteria; order Burkholderiales; family Alcaligenaceae; genus Orrella; species Orrella sp. JC864. Next base: position 6,864 of record NZ_JBANET010000034.1, read on the forward strand.
CCAGCGGATCGCACCACTCGGAGTTGTAGCGGATCTCGGTGCGCTCGGGGTCCAGCACCATGCTGGCCTGCGCATAGTAGGTGCGGGCGTTGCTTTCGATCTGCTCGCGGCTGAGCGGCGGACGGGTGCTGTTGCGCCCGCTGGGATCGCCGATGGTGGTGGTGAAGTCGCCGATCAGGAAGATGACCGTGTGGCCCAGGTCCTGCAGCTGGCGCATCTTGTTGAGCACCACCGTATGGCCCAGGTGGATGTCCGGCGCGGTGGGGTCCAGGCCCAGCTTGATGCGCAGCGGCACGCCGGTGGCGCGGCTGCGGGCCAGCTTGCGGGCGAATTCCGATTCGACCAGGAGCTCGTCCACCCCGCGGCGCACGATCTGCAGATCGGCCTGGACTTCGGGACTGTCGGCGGCGTCGGAGGGGTGGGACATAGCGAAAATCAACCTTGATGGGTAGCGGAAATACGTTAAAAGGTGTTAAAAACGTCGAAATAAATGCCCACATGGGCTAGCATCCTGGGCTAATCATAGTGCAAGCTTTGGCTTAGCTTGTCTCACTAAGTCCCTGGTTTCACTTCAATCCAGTCTTCCCGGCCTTTGCAGCAGGCAGGCCGACACGCAAGGTAACACGCCCCGGCAGGCCGGGGCGGCCCTGCAGCCACAGGCCCTCCGGGGGGCCTGCCGCAGCAGGCCGGCCGGCGTGGCGCCTGCGTGCCGCCAGGGCCGGTTCCGCACTTCCAGGCAGAGGTTCTTACACGATGACTCGTGGGCTAAACACTCCAGCGCGCAACGCAAGCACCCGGATGGACCCCGCGCCTGGCACCGCCACGCTGTCAACAGGACCCTCGCGCCGCATGCGCGTCCTGCGCCGTTCGATGCTGGTGGCGGCCTTCGGCCTGTTCGGGGCCGCCGCCGCGCTGGGCATGGTCCAGACCGACCCCCACGAAGCGCTGCCGCCCCTGCGCCAGGTGCAGGACATCATCACCCTGCCGCCCGAATCGCTGGAAGCCAGCGCGCCCGCTGCGGATGATACCCCGTATGTGCACGAAACGCGGATCCGCCAGGGCGACACGCTGGCCTCGGTGCTGGCCCGCCTGGACGTGGACGCGCCGGGCCTGCAGCGCTTCCTGACGCACGATGCGTCGGCCCGCAGCATCTACAAGCTCTACCCGGGCCGCTCGGTGCAGGCCGCCACCGACGCGGCGGGCAATCTGCGCTGGCTGCGCTACATCCACACGCCGGGCAACGAAAGCGACGGCGAGGTCGTCACCCGGCTGCTGCAGGTCGAGCCCACCGAGGACGGCTACAAGGCCGCCGAACTGACCCACCAGACCGAGCGCCAGGTGCGCGTGGCCGTGGGCACCATCACCAGTTCGCTGTTCGGCGCCACCGACGCGGCCGGCGTACCCGACTCCATCACCCTGCAGATGGCCGAGATCCTGGGCAGCCGCATCGACTTCCTGCGCGACCTGCGCCAGGGCGACCAGTTCCGCGTGGTCTACGAGGTGCGCACCCACGAAGGCCGCTATGCCGGCGCCGGCCGCGTGCTGGCGGTCGAGTTCGTCAACCGCGGCAAGAGCCACACCGCCGTTTGGTTCAGCCCCGAAGGCCAGAGCGGCAGCTATTACGCGTTCGACGGCACCAGCCTGCGCGGCGCCTTCCTGCGCACGGCGCTGAAGTTCACCCGCATCAGCTCCAAGTTCGGCGGCCGCATGCATCCCATCCACAAGCGCTGGATCGGCCACAAGGGCGTGGACTACGCCGCGCCTACCGGCACGCCCATCCACGCCACCGCCGACGGCGTGGTGCACCATGCCGGCTGGATGAACGGCTATGGCAACACGGTGCACCTGCAGCACCATGGCAAGTACTCCACCCTGTATGCCCACGCCAGCCGCCTGGCGCCCGGCCTGAAGAAAGGCGACAAGGTGCGCCAGGGCCAGGTGATCGCCTACGTGGGCGCCACCGGCTGGGCCACCGGCCCGCACCTGCACTACGAATTCCGCATCAACGGCACCCCTGTGGACCCGCTGTCGGTCGACCTGCCGGTGGCGCGCGCGCTGGAGGCCAAGGAGCTCAAGGCATTCCAGGCCGCCGTGCAGCCCTATACCGAGCAGATCAAGCTGCTGACGCAGTTCCAGCAGACCCTGCCGGAAGAACTGGCCAACGTGGCCAGCCGCTGAGCCGGCGGGCAGTCCGGCGCATCGCCGTCCGGACCCGCCGCCTCGCACGCTGCCCGCACCCGCCCAAGCGCCGCACGCCATGGCTCATCCCACGCTTTGCATCGGCCTGATGTCCGGCACCAGCCTCGATGGCGTGGATGGCGTGCTGGCCGACTTCTCGGGCGAGCGCCCGGAAGTGCTGGCCCAGGCCAGCCTGGCCATGCCGGCGGCACTGCGCGCCGAACTGCTGGCCTTGAACACGCCCGGCCATGACGAGCTGGGCCGCGCCGCCCTGGCGGCCAACGCCCTGGTCCAGCAGTACGCCCAGGTGGTGGCCGCGCTGCTCTATCGCGGCGAGGCCGAACCCCGGCAGATCGCCGCCATCGGTGCGCACGGCCAGACGGTGCGCCACCGGCCCGAGCTGGGCTACACCCTGCAGCTGAACGCCCCCGCCCTGCTGGCCGAGCTGACCGGCATCGGCGTGGTGGCCGATTTCCGCAGCCGCGACGTGGCCGCCGGCGGCCAGGGCGCGCCGCTGGCGCCGCTGTTCCACGACGCCTGCTTCGCCGCGCAAACGCCCCGCGCCATCCTGAACCTGGGCGGCATCGCCAACGTCACCCTGCTGCGCCGGGGCCGCCCGCCCGTGGGCTTTGACACCGGCCCGGCCAACGTGCTGATGGACCTGTGGTGCGCCCGGCATACCGGCCAGGCCTTCGATGCCGACGGGCGCTGGGCCGCCGGCGGGCATGCCGATGCGCAGCTGCTGGGTCTGCTGCTGGCCGAGCCGTGGCTGGCCCTGCCCCCGCCCAAGTCCACCGGACGCGACCTTTTTAACGCCGCCTGGCTGGACGGCAAGCTGGCCGCGCTGGGGCGCACGCCGGCTCCCCAGGACGTGCAGGCGACGCTGCGCCAATACACCGCGCAGACCGTCGCCGACGCCATCGGCGCGCATGGCGCGGACATCGAACAGGTATTGGTATGCGGGGGAGGCGCCCGCAACCGCGGGCTGATGCAGGCCCTGGCCCAAGCCCTGAGCCGGCCGGTGCGCGGCACCGACGCGGCGGGCGTCCCGCCCCAGCTGGTGGAGGCGCTGGCCTTCGCCTGGTTGGCCTGGCAGCACGTGCGCGGCCGGGCGCTGCCCACGGCCACGGTTACCGGCAGCCGCGGCGCCCGGGTGCTGGGCGCCTGGTATCCGGCCTGAACGTCAGACCGAGAACGAGGAGCCGCAGCCGCAGGTGGTGGTGGCGTTGGGGTTGCGGATGACGAACTGCGCGCCTTCCAGGTCTTCCTTGTAGTCGATCTCGGCGCCGACCAGGTATTGGAAGCTCATGGGGTCGACCAGCAACTGCACGCCGTTCTTCTCCAGCGTGGTGTCGTCCTCGTTGGTGTCCTCGTCGAAGGTAAAGCCGTACTGGAAGCCCGAACAGCCGCCGCCTTGCACGAACACGCGCAGCTTGAGCTTGTCGTTGCCCTCTTCTTCCAGCAGCTGCTTGACCTTGGCGGCGGCAGCGTCGGTAAAGACCAGCGGCGTGGGCGGCGCCTGCAGGTCGGTGGTTTCGGTGATGGCGTTCATAGGGAGACTCCTGTCGTCCCGGGTGAGGGACGCGTAAGGCCGCGCGCCGGAAAAAATGGCGGGCGCAGGCCCGAGCCCGCCTGCTGGCGGGATATTTAGACACTATAGCGCAGACGCGGTACGGCTGCCCCAGCACCCCTGAAGGCAGCATGGGCTAGCCGGCCGGCCCTAGGGATCGAGCTCGATGCTGCGCGAGGCCCTGACCGTATCGCCTTCAAGCACGTGCACCGTGACGCTTTCGGGGGCGAAGCCTTCGGGCAGCGCCAGCATGCCCTCGCTGCGGACATACTGGTCGAAATTCAGCGCCAGCGTCTCCTTGGCGGCCTCGGAAGGCGACGCGATCGTACCGTCTTCCTTGACCTGCAGCGGGCCCAGCTCCAGGGTAACGTCCTGGCCGTCCGCCTTGCCGGCGGCCATGAACTGCAGCTTGCCCGAGAAGGGCCCGTTGCCGTTGTGGCCGTTGCGCATCAGCAGCACGCGATAGCGCAGCCCCACGCCCTGCCGCACCACGGTGGCCGCGCGGATGTCCAGCGACCCTTGCGGGCCGGGAGGCAGGAGCTGTTCGTAGAAGGCCAGCTGGTCGCGCACGCGGCCCAGTTCGGCCTGCTGCGCCAGCAGCTGCGCTTCGAGTTCCTTGCGTGCGGCCCGCTGCACGGCGGTTTCGCCGTCGGCGGTATCCAGCTGCGCGCGCAAAAAGCGGATCTCGGCCTCGCGCTGGGCCTGGCTGGCCTGCAGGGCCGCCAGTTGCTCCTTGCTCAGGCTGGCGCGGTCCTGGCTGTAATACAGCGTAGCGGCCTGGAAGCCGGCCGCTGCCCCCACGCACAGGGCCAGCAGCACCACCATCAGCCACAGCAGGTACGATCCCCGTCGCCCGCGCCTCGAAGGGGCGGGCTCGGACGGCGGGCGGTCAACATCCATGCAGATCCATCCAGGCTAGACACCCCGTACAGACCCTTGCCGCGGGGCGAAGGTTCCGCACGGGCAGGCGCCGCCTGGGGCCGGTTGACGCTAAGGCAGGATGGCGACCTGGTCCAGGCCGGCCGTCTCGGGCAGGCCGAACATCAGGTTCATGTTCTGCACGGCCTGGCCCGAGGCGCCCTTGACCAGGTTGTCCTGCACCACCAGGATGACCAGCTGGTCGCCGCCCTCGGGCCGCTGCACGGCGATGCGCAGGGTGTTGGAGGCGCGCACCGAGCGGGTCTCGGGCAGGCTGCCGGCCGGCAGCACGTCCACGAAGGGATCGTTGGCGTAGCGCTGCTCGAACAGGGCCTGGAAATCGGTGCCGCGGGCCTCGGGCAGGATGCGGGCATAGAGCGTGGAGAACATGCCGCGGATCATGGGCACCAGGTGCGGCACGAACACCAAGCCGACCGGCTGGCCGCCGTTCAGGCGCTGCAGCTGGGCGGAGATCTCGGGGTGGTGGCGATGGCCGGCCACGCCATAGGCCTTGAAGTTGTCGCTGGCTTCGGAGAACAGCGTATGCACCTCGGCCTTGCGGCCGGCGCCGGTCACGCCGGACTTGCAGTCGGCGATGATGCTGCCGGTATCGACCCGCGCGCCGCCTTCGAGCAGCGGCGCCAGCCCCAGCAGCACGGTGGTGGGATAGCAGCCGGGGTTGCCGATGACGCGTGCCTTGGCGATGGCCGCGCGGTCAAGCTCGACCAGGCCGTAGACCGACTCGGCCAGTATTTCCGGGCAGCTGTGCGGGATCTTGTACCAGCGCTCGAACATGGCCTGGTCCTTCAGGCGGAAGTCGGCCGCCAGGTCGATGATGCGCACGCCGGCCTCGAGCAGCTCGCGCGCCTGCGCCATGGCCACGCCATGCGGCGTGGCGAAGAACACCACGTTGCAGCCGGCCAGCGGGGCCTTGTCGGGGCTGGAGAAAGCCAGGTCCACGCGTCCTCGCAGGTTGGGGAACATCTCGGCCACCGGCATGCCGTCTTCCTTGCGGGAGGTGATGGCGGTGAGTTCCACGTGCGGATGCTGCGACAGCAGGCGCAGCAGCTCGACACCGGTATAGCCGGTGCCGCCGACGATGCCGACCTTGATGCGGGGTTGCGAGGACTGGACCATGATGCGTTCCTGGTAAAGAGACGAAGATATTAACGCGAGCCTGTGACAGCGCCCAGACGGCCCGGCGATGAAAATAGCCCCCACGCTGCGCCTTCGGCTTGCTGCCCCCCCCGAGGGGGCCGCTTTTTCATCTTGGGACGGCCCGGCGATGAAAAAGGCCGCACGAGGCGGCCTTTTTCGACAAGCACGGACGAGCCGCGATCAGCGCTTGCTGAACTGCTTGCGGCGGCGTGCCTTGTGGAAGCCGACCTTCTTGCGCTCGACTTCGCGGGCGTCGCGCGTGACCAGTCCGGCCTGCGACAGCGCGGGCTTGAGGCTGGCGTCGTAGTCGATCAGCGCGCGGGTGATGCCGTGGCGCACCGCGCCGGCCTGGCCGCTTTCGCCGCCGCCGTGCACGTTGACGTGAAAGTCGAACGATTCGAGGTGGCCGGTCAGCTCCAGGGGCTGGCGCACGACCATGCGGCCCGTTTCGCGGGCGAAGTATTCGTCCACAGCCTTGCCGTTGACGACGATCTTGCCCGTGCCCTTCTTGAGGAACACGCGCGCCACCGAGGTCTTGCGGCGGCCGGTTCCGTAGTTCCAGTTACCGATCATGATGGGCCTTCCTTAGAAATCCAGCGGCTGCGGCTGCTGGGCGGTGTGCGGGTGCTCGGCGCCGGCGTACACCTTCAGTTTCTTGATCATGGCGTAGCCCAGCGGACCCTTGGGCAGCATGCCCTTGACGGCCTTCTGGATGGCGCGGCCGGGGAAACGCTCCTGCAGCTTGCGGAAGTTCGTCTCGCGGATGCCACCGGGATAGGTGGTGTGGCGGAAGTACTTCTTGTCTTCCGTTTTGTTCCCGGTCACGACGATATCGGCAGCGTTGATGATGACGATATAGTCGCCCGTGTCGACGTGGGGCGTGAATTCCGGCTTGTGCTTTCCGCGCAGACGGCGTGCGACTTCGCTGGCCACACGACCGAGGACCTTGCCCTTGGCGTCGATCACATACCAGTCACGCTTGACTTCATGCGGCTTGGCCACAAAGGTCTTCATGATTGGATTCCTGTTGAAAATGGTGCGCCGCCCACACCGGGCAGCGGCAATGCGCCTTACCTGTCCCGCGCCAAAACGTTATAAAGAGCCGTCCGTGCGCTTCCGATCCGCCCCGATAAAAAGGGCTTTTTCATAGGTAAGCCGGCCATTCTAGCACATTGCGCATTTTTGCCAAGCTGTCAAGCATTTATGCCACAGCGCCGCCGGGACAGGGCCCGCCCCGCGTGATCCCGTCCCGGGCAGGCCAGCCGGAAAACCGGCTCAGGCCCCGGCCACCGACATGCGCTCGATCAGCACCGAACCGGCGCACTTGGTGCCGCGGCAGATGCGGTCCGCCCCCACCGCGACGATCTGCCGGAACATGTCGGCCAGGTTGCCGGCGATGGTCACCTCCTGGACGGCGTGCTGGATCTCGCCGTTCTCGACCCAGTAGCCGAAGGCGCCGCGCGAGTAGTCGCCGGTAACGTAGTTCACGCCCTGGCCGATCAGTTCGGTAACCAGCAGGCCCGTGCCCAGCTTGCGCAGCATGGCGCGGAAATCATCGTCCTCGCGGGTCAGGGACGAGTGCAGGGTCAGGTTGTGCGATCCCCCGGCATTGCCGGTGGAAACCATGCCCAGCTTGCGCGCGGTGTAGGTGGACAGGAAATAGCCCTGCAGCACCCCGCCCTGGACCACCTTGCGCGAGAGCGTGCGCACGCCCTCGTCGTCAAAGGGCGAGCTGCCCATGGCGCCGGGCACGAAAGGATCTTCGAGCACGTCCACGTGCTCCGGAAAGATGGGCTTGCCCAGCGCATCGACCAGGAAGCTGGCCTTGCGGTAGAGCGCGCCCCCGCCGGCGGCCTGCGTCAGCGCGCCCAGCAGGCCCAGCGCCAGCGGCGCCTCGAACAGCACCGGGAACTTGCCCGTCTTGATGCGTCGGGCCGACAGGCGCGAGAGCGCGCGTTCGGCGGCGTAACGGCCGACGTCTTCGGGCGCGGCCAGCCTGGCCGGGTCGCGGTCGCTGCTGTACCAGTAGTCGCGCTGCATGTGCGCGCCGCGCCCGGCGATGGGCGCGACCGACAGGCTGTGGCGCGAGTACGGGTAGCCCGCCAGGAAGCCGCGGGTATTGCCCAGCACGAAATGGCCTTCGTAGGTGCTGACGCTGGCCCCGTCGGAATTGGTGATGCGCGGGTCGGTTGCATCGGCGGCCCGCTCGGCGCGCACGGCCAGGTCCACGGCCTGCTCGGTGGACAGCGGCCAGGGATGGTGCAGCGACAGGTCGGGAAAATCGCGCGCCAGCAGTTCGGGCTCGGGCAGGCCCGCGGCCGGGTCTTCGGCGGTATAGCGGGCGATGTGCCAGGCGGCCTCGACGGTTTCCTTCAGGGCCGCGGCCGAGAAGTCCGAGGTCGAGGCCGAGCCGCGCCGCTGGCCGGCGTAGACGGTGATGTCCAGCGATCGGTCGCGGGTCTGCTCGATGGTCTCGACATCGTGCTTGCGTACCGTCACCGCCAGCCCCTGGCTTTCGGATATCTCGGCGGCCGCGTCGCTGGCGCCCAGCGAACGGGCATGCCCGAGCGCCTGTTGCACGAGTTCGCGAAAACGCGCCTGGTTTTCCTCTATGGGTAGGGAGTGTTGAGCTTTTGCCATTGCAGTCCAATGCGGTGAGACGGGTATCATAGCCAAGTCGACCGAGCCGGCGCCCGCCGGTGCGGGCTGCCATCGGGCAAGCCCTGCCGGCCGGTCCCTGCCTTCGCACATCCGCATGAACGTTCATTCCCCCCAGCCGGGCGACGCGCCCGGCAGCGGCTTCGACGACGATTTCGACGACCGCCCCAGCAAATCGCAGGTCAAGCGCGAGATGCATGCCCTGCTCGACCTGGGCAAGACGCTGGTCGAGCTGCCCCCCGAAAGGCTGCGGCAGCTGCCGCTGTCCGAGCGCCTGTACGAGGCCATCCGCGAGGCCCAGCGCATCACCAGCCATGGCGGGCGCCGCCGCCAGGTGCACTTCGTGGGCAAGCTGATGCGCGACGCGCCGGCCGAGCAGATCCGCCGCCAGCTGGACGAGTGGTCCAAGGGATCGCGCGAGCAGACCGCGCACATGCACCGCCTGGAAGCCCTGCGCGAGCGCCTGCTGCAGGACGACGAGGCGCTGACGCAGCTGCTGAACGAGCACCCGCAGGCCGACAGCCAGCACCTGCGCACCCTGGTGCGCCAGGGCCGCAAGGAAGCGGCCGCCAACGCCGCGCTGCCCGAAGGGCGCGAGCCCCAGCGCAAGCATTACCGCGCCCTGTTCCAGGCGCTCAAGAACCTGATCGAGACTCCCGCACAATGAGCCTGACCGACCTGCTCGACACCGTCGAGATCGAGACCGCGCCCAACCCCACGCACGCCGTGATCTGGATGCACGGACTGGGCGCCGACGCCAACGACTTCGTGCCCATCGTGCCCGAGCTGCGCCTGGGCGCAAGCCCGGCGGTGCGCTTCGTGTTTCCCAACGCCCCGGTGCAGCCGGTCACCATCAACGGCGGCATGGCCATGCGCGCCTGGTACGACATCCTGGTGATGGACCTGGTGCGCCGCGAGGACGGCCCGGGCATCGTGCGCTCGGCGCAGGCCATCGCGGCCCTGATCGCGCGCGAGAACAGCCGCGGCATCCCGGCGCGCAACATCGTGCTGGCCGGTTTCTCGCAAGGCTGCGCCATGGCCCTGCACACCGGGCTGCGCCATCCGGAACGGCTGGCCGGCCTGGTCGGCCTGTCGGGCTACCTGCCGCTGGTCGACGCCTTTGCCGGCGAGCGCCATGCGGCCAACGCCGACACGCCGATCTTCCTGGCGCACGGCACCTACGACCCGGTGGTGCAGCTGGCGCGCGCCGAGGCCTCGCGCGCCATGCTCGAACAGATGGGCCACCCGGTGCAATGGCATACCTATCCAATGCCCCATTCGGTGTGCCCGCCCGAGATCGGCGACATCGCGGCGTTTCTCAGGCAGGTGCTGCAGGGCTGAGGCGGGACGCCGGCCTCAAGCCGGTACCTGCATGCGAGTAAGGGGCACGTGCTGCTGGCAGCCGTACACGTCGCGGTCGGTCACGTCACCGGAACTCACCGGGCGCCGGATGGTGATCTTGAAGGCCCGGGCCGCATCGAAGGGTGTGCACACCAGCACCTGATCCGGGGCGATGGCAAAGGCCCGTGCCACGCTTTGCACCGTCAATACGCCGCTGCGCTTGACGTGCAGGTAGGGCTCGTCCCGATCGAACATGATGTCGAAGGTCAGCTCGAAAGGGCCTGAATTCTTGCTGCGTATGACCTTGGCGTAGTCGGTCATGGGCCGTGTCTGGCTTGCCATGTTCAGTTCCTGATCGTTTCGTAATGAATGGGAAAACACTCGCAGGGATCGGCCACCGGCATCAGGTGATAGATCGAGAACCGGTAGGCCGGCCCGACCGGGATGCCAAAAGGCGAGAACGGATAGGCCATATTGCCGGCCGTAGTCAAGATGCCCGGGTAATGCGCATGTTGCAGCACCCCGCGCGAGAACATCGCCACCGCCGTGGCCGTGTCCTGGTCCGGCGCCACCGCGTCAATGACCAGGCCCACCTCCTTGGGCGCCACGTCCGGGTCGGGCTCCAGGCTGCCCATGACGCCGTCCTTGCCATAGGTGCGAAACAGCAGGCTGATGCCGTTCTCCTGCAACCCGAAGCGCTCCTGGGCACGCTCGCGCACGTGCTCGAAAACGTGGTCCAGTTCGCGGATCATGACCGCGTCGCGTATGCCCACCACCACGATGCTGCGATAGCCGACCTGCTGCGCGGCCTCCAGCTTGACGCGGTACTGCGGATCCTTCAGATAGGCGCTGCCGCGCACCCGCACGATGCGCTCGCCGGACTGCTCGAAGGTGGCGCGCGTCAGGTCGTTGATGCCGCCGGGGCCGGCCTGCAGGAAAGGATCGCTGCGCTCGTACAGCGAGTGGCCCGCCACCGAGACCGTGGTGCAGCGGCTGTCCGGATTGCCCGGCTCGACCTCGAAATGGTCGGCGCGCACGCGGCCGATCATGGGTTCGCCCAGGTCGTAGGGCACGGCCGACAGCCCGGCGCACTCCAGGATCTTGCCGCAGTGCAGGGACAGGCCCGGCTCGAAGCCGCGCAGTACCGGCAGCGCCGCGAACACTGCGTCGTCGCAGGCACGACCGGCGATGATGACCTCGGCGCCGGCCTCGAGCGCGCGCATGAATGGCTCCATGCCCATCTGCGCCACGACCGGACCGGCGGCATCGACGGTCTCGGTGCTCAGGCTACCCTGCGGCCCCAGCGATTGCAGCGGCCCTGCCGCGATCTTGCGCTTAAGGTAGTCCTTGTCTATCTGGGCGCCGATGATGGCCAGCTTGAACGAGAGCTTCTGCTCGGCCGCAACCTCCCGCACCAGCCCGATCATCGCGGCCAGCGTGGCGTCCGAACCATTGGTGATGGCCGAGCCGATCAGCAGCGGAATGCTGGCCGAGCGCGCCGCGGCCAGCATGACGGCCAGGTCGCGCCGGTAGGCCGACATGGGCAGGAAGGGACGATCCGCGCCATGGTAGTAGGGCCCCATGTCGGTGGAGCCGGCATCCTGGCCGATGAAATCTGGCGCGGCCTGCATGGCCCGCTTGAACGAGGCCAGGTTGTAGCCGCTGCCCATGGAGCCCGATGGCGCGACGCCGGTGACTTGTTTCATTTTCTGCTTCCCGAAAAAACAGGCCGGGCGCTGCCCGGCCAAACTGGCGCCCACAGGCGCCGCCTTGCCTAGTTGGACGAAAGGTTCACGATCTTGGCCAGTTCGGCCCAGCGGGCGGCGTCATCGGCCATCATGGCCTGAAAGTCCTGGACCGAGCCGCCCTTGCTTTCCATGCTGTTGGCGGCCATGGCCTGCTGGAACGACGGTTCGTCCAGCATGTCGCCGACGATCCGCGACAGCCGTTCGATGCGCTCCTGCGGCGTGCCGGCCGGCGCCATCAGGCCGATCCACACCGAAGCCTGCAGGTTGGGATAGCCCAACTCCGCGAAAGTAGGCACGTCCGGCAAAGCGGCCAGGCGCTGGGGCGAAGCCACCGCCAGGGGCCGCACCATGCCCGATTCGGTCAACCCCTTGGCCGAACCCACGAAGGTGAACAGCAGCGGCACCTGGCCCCCGGCCAGGTCTTGCAGCGCCGGCGCGGCGCCACGGTACGGCACGTGGGTAACCGAGGCTCCCAGCTGCTGGGCCATCAGCTCCATCGCCAAGTGCGAGATGCTGCCATTGCCGCTGGAAGCGATTTGCAGGCTCTGTCCCTTGGCTGCCTCGACCACGTCGGCGAACTGCCGGTACCCGGACTTGGCGCTGGCATAAAGCACGGCCGTCTGGTCCACCAGATGCACGACCGGCACCAGGTCGCGCTGCGGGTCGTAGCTCATGTCCTTGTAAACCAGCGGCGCGATGGTCACCTGGCCGTTGCTGGCCAGCAGCAGCGTGTGGCCGTCCGGGGCGGACTTCGCAACCCGCGCCGCGCCGATCAGGCCGCCGGCGCCACCCACGTTCTCCAGGATCATGGCTTGGCCTGTGGTTGCCTCAAAGCGCTGGGCCAGGGGCCTGCCGACCGTGTCCAGGGAGCCGCCCGCCGGATAGGGCACCACCAGGGTGACAGGACGGTCCGGATAGGAGGCGGCCAGCGTCACGCCGGGAAGCGCCGCCAGAACGACCGCCGCCAGCCGGCGGCGCGTATGCAACAAAGCTCGCTTCATCGTTTTCCCCTTGTCACTGGGGCTGCCGAGACGGCGCCCCGCCGCCTTGCCGGCGGTTCGGGAAAAATTCTAGGAGCGGGGCACCGGCCTGTCTCATGCCGATATGGCGCCGGCGCATAACATCGCGTTAATCACCGCGCCAGCCGGGCCTGTGCAGGCAATTGCAAGGCTAGCCGGCAGGCACCAGCAGGGGATGCCGCAGGCCGCGCAGGGTATCGACGAACTCCTGCACGATGGCCGACAGCGGCTCGTAGCGCGAATAGCCCAGTCGCACCTGCAGGTCGATGGTCGGATGCAGCGCGCGCACCTGCAGATCTGGCCAATCGCCGCCCAGCTGCGCCTGTTCGTCGACCAGGGCAATGCCCAGGCCGCGCCTTGCCATGGCGCAGGCCACGTGCGTCTGCTTGACCTCGGCCACCCAGCGCGGCGCCATCCGCGCACCGTCGTACAGGCGCGCTATCGCATGCGCCAGCGGTGTCTCGGCGCTATAGCCGACGATGGCCTCGTCGCGCAGGTCCGCGATGCGCAGCCGCTCGCGCGTGCACAGGCGATGGCCCGGCGGCAGCACTGCGACGATGCGGTTGCGAAACAGCGCATGGCTTTGCAGGCGGGCGTGCTGCAGGGGCACGATGGCCACTGCCACATCGGCCTTTTGCGTGAGCAGCGCGTCGGTCAGCGCATCGGCCAGCATGCCTTCGATGCAGACCCGGACATCGGGCTGGCGCTGCGCGAAAGCGGCGATTGCCATGGGCATGAGCGCACTGGCCAGACTGGGGCTGCAGGCGATGCGCAGTACGCCCCTGCCAAGGTTGGCCATGTCGCTGGCCAAGCCGTTGATACGCTGCACGCCCTGGTACAGCAGTTCGATCTCGCCAAACAGGCGGTGCGCCTGCGGCGTGGGATGCAGGCGCCCGCGCAGCCGCTGGAACAAGGCAAAGCCCAGCTTCTGTTCCGTATAGGCCAGCAGCCGGCTGACCGCCGGCTGCGAGACGTGCAGCAACTGGGCTGCGCCGCTGACCGAACCGGCCACCATCACCGCCCGGAAAACCTCGATCTGACGCAGGTTCATGACGCCGAAGGGCTAGCGCCGCCATGCAGGTCCAGCCACACCCGCCGCATGGTCGGATCCTCGGGGTCGGGATCGTTGACAAAGCCCAGGCGCGTCATCAGCGACAGCATGGGCCGGTTGTTGGCCAGCACCATGCCGTCGATGTACTCCAGGTGCTGCTCGCGCGCCGCTTCGATCAGGACTTTCATCAGCTCGCCGCCCAGGCGGCGGCGCTGCCATTCGTCGCCCACCACCAGCGCGTATTCGGCGCCGCGCCCGTCCGGATTGCGCAGGTAGTGCGCCAGGCCGATGATGACTTCGCGCGGATGGCCGCGATGGGCGGGGTTGGGCACATGCGTGGTGGCCACCAGGGCCAGCTCGCGGTGATAGTCGACCTGCGTGTAGCGGGCCAGCATGCGCGGGGTCAGCTCGCGCATCATCGAGACGAAACGCATGTAGCGGGTGCGCTCGGACAGGTCGCGCACGAACTCCTGCAGCGCCTGGGCGTCCTCGGGACGGATGGGGCGGATGGTCCAGGGCGTGCCGTCCTCGAACTGACGGGCCTGCACCCAGCGCGTCGGATACGGATGGATGGCCATGTGCGGATAGCCGCGCGCCTGCGGGTCGGACACCGTCGGCTCGGCCGTGAGCGTGATGGCCACCGCCCCGGCGGTCAGCGCGGTATCGCCCAGGTACAGCGGATCGATCTCCAGCGATTCCACATCGGGCAGCTCGCTGGCCAGCGCCGCGGCCTGCTCGAGCAGTTCCTGCAAGGCATCGAGCGCGGCCGGACTGGCCGCCCGCGCCAGCACGCGGCGCCACAGGCGGCTGCGCTCGATCAGCTGACGCGCCAGGAAGGCATTGAGCGGGGCCAGGTCCATGCCGCGGTCCGGGCCGTCGAGCACGCCGGCCGGCCCGCCCGTGCCCAGCCGCACCACCGGCCCGAAACGCTGGTCGCGCGCCACGCGCACGGCCAGCGGCACCGGCGCGGCGTCGGCCGGCATGGCGCCATCCAGCGCGGCCAGCGGCACCCGGAACGCGGCCAGCAGCGCGCGCACCTCGTCCTCCTGCAGCGCGAGCCGGCCGGCCCGGCGCGCCGCCGCGATGGCCTGGCGGGCCCGGTCCAGGTCCGGCGGGCTCTCGAGCGGCTCGGGCGATTGCGTTTGCAGCAGCAGTTGCTGGTTGTAGTGATACGAGGCCAGCACGCCGAAGGCATCGGCGGCCGACTCGGGAGTGCGGAAGGCGGGAGTGCCCGCATCGTCCATGCGCCGCCGCAGCGGCCGCATGCCGGCATCGCCCATGAAACAGGTCAGCAGCGGCTTGCGCGCGCGCGGGGCGATCTCGGCCAGCCGGGCCGTGACGGCGGGCATGTCCGAACGCGCATCGGGCGCAAGCAGCACCAGCACCCCGTCGACGTTGGGATCCTCGAGCAGGATGTCCAGGATGGCCTGGGCGCGCGCGGGCGTAAGCGGCAGGTAGGTGATGACCGGGTTGCCCGGCGGGGCGCTGGGCTCCAGCTGCTCGGCCAGCGCCCGCTGCGTGGCGGCCGAGAGCTCGGCGCGCAGCGTGGGCGCGTTCGCCCCCATCAGGTCCAGCGCCAGCTGCGGCGGACCGCTGCCGTTGGAGAACAGCGCGATGCGCCGGCCCTTGGGACGGCGGGCATAGCCCAGCACCTTCAGCGCCGAGAACAGCTGCACGAAATAGCGCACCCTGACGGCGCCGGCGCGCCCGAGCGCGGCATCGAAGGCCGCATCGGCCAGGCTGGAATCCAGCGCGCGGCCGGCCTTGAGCACCACCACCGGCTTGACGCTGGCCGCCGCGCGCAAGGCGCTGACGAATTCGCGCGCAAAGCCCACGTCCTCGATGTACAGCGCGATGCTGTCGGTGCGCGGGTCGCCGGCCAGGAAATCGAGCACTTGCGGCAGGCCCAGCACGGCCTCGTCGCCCAGCGCCAGCGCGGTCGAAAAGCCGATCTGCACGTCTTCGGCCCAATCCATGACCGCGGCCATGATGGCGCGCGACTGCGCCACCAGCGCCACCCGGCCGCTGCGGGCCAGCAACGGGTGCTGGCTCAGGTTCAGCCCCGCATGGGGGCGCTGGATGCCGAAGGCATTGGGCCCCAGCAGCGCGCAGCCGTGTTCGGCGGCCCAATCGCGGCACAGCCGCGCCGTGGCTCGCGGATCGGGATCGGCCTGGTCGTGCGGCAGCAGGATGGCGGCGGCCGGCCGCAGCGCGGCCAGCCAGTGCAGCGTCGCGGGCACCGCGGCCGGCGCCACGCATACCAGGGCCAGTTCGAGCCCGCCGGGCGCCGGCGCCTGCGCCTGGCCTGGCGGCTCGCCGGGCTCGCAGTCGATGCGCACCAATCCCTCGCGCAAGGCGGCGGGCAGCGACTGCAGCACCGGCTGGGGGCGGTCGCTGACCACCAGCAGGGAGCGCGGCTCGAACAGGGGTGCCAAGGCGTGGCGCAGCATCGGCGTAGGCTCAGTCCATTAAAATGGCGACTTTGCAACGATACACCCTTGCTTTTGCGCTGGCGCGCCCGCGCCGGCCAAAGCGCATCGCGCCTGCCTCCATGTCCACCGCTTCCGCCGTCCGCACCCGCTTCGCCCCGTCTCCCACCGGCTTCCTGCACCTGGGAGGGGCCCGCACCGCCCTGTTCGCCTGGGCCTTCGCCCGCCACCATGGCGGCACCTTCGTGCTGCGCATCGAGGACACCGACCTCGAGCGCTCCACGCCCGAGGCCGTGCAGGCCATCCTGGACAGCATGCAGTGGCTGGGCATGCAGCCCGACGAAGGCCCCTTCTACCAGATGCAGCGCATGGACCGCTACCGCGAGGTCGTGGCCCAGATGCTCGAGGCCGGCACGGCCTATTACTGCTACAGCACGCCCGAGGAAGTCGAAGCCATGCGCGAGGCCGCGCGCGCGCGGGGCGAGAAGCCGCGCTACGACGGCACCTGGCGCCCCGAGCCGGGCAAGACGCTGCCGCCCGTGCCCGAGGGCCGCAAGCCCGTGGTGCGCTTCAAGAGCCCGCAAGAAGGCGCGACCGGCTGGGACGACATGGTCAAGGGCCCGATCAGCTTCGACAACAGCGAGCTGGACGACCTGGTGATCGCGCGCCCGGACGGCACGCCCACCTACAATTTCTGCGTGGTGGTGGACGACTGGGACATGCGCATCACCCACGTGCTGCGCGGCGACGACCACGTCAACAACACCCCGCGCCAGATCAACATCCTGCGCGCGCTGGGCGCCGAGCTGCCGCGCTACGGCCACGTGCCGATGATCCTGGGCCCGGACGGCGAAAAGCTGTCCAAGCGCCACGGCGCGGTCAACGTGATGGAGTACGACAAGCAGGGCTACCTGCCCGAGGCCATGGTCAACTACCTGGCGCGGCTGGGATGGAGCCACGGCGACGACGAGCTCTTCACCCGCGAGCAGCTGGTGCAGTGGTTCGATACCCGCCACCTGTCCAGGTCGGCGTCGCAGTGGGACCCCAAGAAGCTCAACTGGGTCAACGCGCACTACATCAAGCAGGCCGACGATGCCTGGCTGGCCGAGCGCGTGGCCCCGCGCATCGCCCAGCGCGGCGGCAACCCGCAGGCGGCGGACCTGCCGGCCGTGATGGGCCTGTTCAAGGACCGCGCCGAAACCCTGGAGCAGCTGGCCGAGAACGCCATGCTGTTCTGTGGTCCCCATCGCGCGGCCGCGCCGGAGCTGGCCGCCCAGCACCTGACCGAGCCGGCCCGCGCCGCGCTGGCCGATTTCGCCCAGCGCGCCGCGCGGGGCGAATGGACGCGCGAGGCGCTGTCGGCGCACATCAAGGCGGTGCTGGCCGAACGCGGCATGAAGATGCCGCAGCTGGCCATTCCCCTGCGCGTGGCGGTCACCGGCCAGGCCCAGACGCCGGCCATCGACGCGGTGCTGGCGCTGCTGGGCCGGGATACGGTGCTGGAGCGGCTGGCGCTGGTGCAGGGCTAAGGCGCTTGCAACGCTAAGGCATCCGATAGCCCGGCGGCATCTTGCGCGCGGTCACCGGCCGCGCGCCCGGCACGTCCTCGCGCGTGACCAGTTGCGTGGCGCCGACCTTCTCCACGCGGTAGGTATTGCGGTAGATGGGATCGCCCGCATCGACCGCCTCGCCATTGGAATGGGTGACGCGCGTGGTGTAGGTATTGCCGGCCGTCTCCCAGCACCCGGTTTCGCGCAGTTCGGCGCGCAGGTTGCGGCCATCGTGATGGCGGGTTTCACTGCGAAAGCTGCCGTCCTCCTGCAGCACCAGCAGGCGCCGCATCTCGCCCTTGATGCCGGCCTGCTTGCTGACCGAATACCAGTTGCCTACCAGCGGCGACTGGCCCGCCGGGCGGCAGGGCTCGGGCTGGGCAGGCGCCTGGGCGGCGGCCGGGGCCGGCGGCGCGGCATCGGGAGCCTGGCGCGGCATCGAGCAGCCGGCGGCCAGGGACAGGGTCAGGGCGCAAGCACCCGCGCGATATACGAAACGCATCAACGAACCACCTTTAAAAAAACCACGCTGCGCCTTCGGCTTGCTGCCCCCCAAGGGGGCGCTTTTGCCTTGGG
>NZ_JBANET010000035.1:0-18350 GCF_037026685.1 Orrella sp. JC864
GGGGGGGGGCGGGGCCCCCCCCCCCCCCCCCCCCCCCCCCCCCCGCTCAATCCGGCAAGGCATAGGCAATCACATAATCCCCCGCCTTGGTCCCCAGCGACCCATGTCCGCCTGCCACCACCAGCAGGAACTGCCGGCCGTCCGCCGCCGTATAGGTCATGGGCGTGGCCTGCCCGCCGGCCGGCAGGCGGTGTTCCCACAATTGCTTGCCGTCGCGCACGTCGTAGGCCCGCACGTAGTTATCGATGGTGCCCGACAGGAAGGCCACGCCGCTGGCGGTCATGACCGGCCCGCCCAGGTTGGGCACGCCCATGCGGAAAGGCAGCGGCAGCGGCGAGGCGTCGCGCACCGTGCCGTTGCGGTGCTTCCAGACGATCTCGCCGGTGGTCAGGTCGGCGCCCGCGACATAGCCCCAGGGCGGCGCCTGGCAGGGCAGGCCCAGCAGCGAAGTGAACGGGCCCAGGTGCACGGCGAAGGGCGCGCCGATGTTCTCGTTCAGGTTGGGCAGCACGCCATGGGGCGGGCCGTCCTGCACGTACAGGGTTTCGTCGTCCTCGCGCGGGATCAGGCGCGAGACGAAGGCCAGGTAGGTGGGCGTGGTGAACGCCATCTGGCGCTGCGGATCGACTGCGATGCTGCCCCAGTTGAACACGCCGAAGTTACCCGGATACACCAGCGTGCCCTGGGTCGAGGGCGGCGTGTAGCGGCCCTCGTAGCGCAGGCGCTTGAGCGCGATGCGGCAGGCCATCTGGTCGAACATCGTCGCGCCCCACATGTCCGCGCCGGTCAGCGGCGGCGGATCGAAGGACAGCGCCGAGACCGGCTGCGTCTCGGCGGTGTAGTCGCCCTCGGCCGCGCCTTGCGGGGCGGGCTTGTCGGTCACGGGCAGCAGCGGCTCGCCGGTGCGCCGGTCCAGCACGTAGATCTCGCCTTGCTTGGTGGGCTGCACCAGCGCCGGCACTTGCCGCCCGTCGATGTTCAGCGTCAGCAGCGAGGGTTGCGAAGGCACGTCGTAGTCCCACAGGTCGTGGCGCACCGTCTGGAAGTGCCAGCGCACCTGGCCGGTCTTCAGGTCCAGCGCCACCACCGAGGATGAATAACGTTCGGCGTTCTCGCTGCGCTCGCCGCCCCATTGGTCGGGCGGCTGGTTGCCCATGGGCACGTAGACCATGCCCAGTTCCTCGTCCACGCTGGAGATCGACCAGCTGTTGGGCGAATTGGCGGTATAGGTCTCGCCCGGAGCCAGCGGCTCGGTGCGCTCGGGATTGCCCGAATCCCAGTTCCACACCAGCCTGCCGGTCTGGGTATCGTAGGCGCGGATCACGCCCGACGGTTCGGTGGTCGAGACGTTGTCCAGCACTGTGCCGCCCACGACGATGACCGACTCGGTGACGACCACCGGCGAGGTCGAGTAGTACGACCCCAGGTTCAGGTGCGGCATGTTGCCCCACAGGTTGAGCTGGCCGCGATCGGCGAAGTCCAGGCAGACCGCGCCGTCTTCCGGGCTCAGGGCGACCAGCCTGCCGTCGGCGGTGGGCATGAACAGCCGCGCCGGGCAGCGCTCGCGCGTGGGGCCTTCGGCCGCCGCCAGCGGCAGCTCGGGTAGCTCGCCGTGCGCAGGGGGGCGCTCGGCCGGCACGCGCGTGGGCTCGGTCGCGCCCAGGGTTTGCGGCGTTTCCTGCGCGGGGCCGTCGGTGTCCTCGGTGCCGGCTTCGCCTCGCTGGGCGGGGTCCTGGTCCGCGGGCAGGGGCGGCTCGGCGGGCGGCTGGGTATTTTCGGCCGCTTCGGCCGGCGCGCTGTGCGCGGCGGTGGTGCGGGCGGCCGGCTGGTAGGACAGTCCGCGGCAGGTCAGGTGCTGCAAGGCCAGGTTATCGCGCACCTTCAGGTCGCGCCGCCAGATTTCCTTGCCGGTGGCCGCATCGAGCGCCACCACCGATTGGTGCGGCGTGCACAGGAACAGGGTGTTGCCGATCTTCAGCGGCGTGACCTGGAAGGTGGTTTCCTCCGGATCGCCTGGCTGGCCGCGCACGTCGCCGGTCCGGTAGGTCCAGGCGACCTGCAGCTGCGAGACGTTCTGCGGCGTGATCTGGGTCAGCGGGGAATAACGCTGGCCGTGGCCGGTGCGGCCATAGGCATGCCATTCCCCCGGGGGCACGGCGGCGTCCTCGGTGGGCGGCGGGCCGTCCACCTGGGCGAAGCTGCCTTCGATGCGGGTGGGGTCGACGAACCAGGACGCCACCGAGACGGCCAGGAACAGCAGCAGCGACAGCGCCAGCGCCAGGCGCGCGCCCATCCAGCGGGCCGGCGCGGGCCGCTGCCCGGCGGCGTCGGCCGCCGCGCGCGGTTCGGCCGGCCACAGCGCCCGGGCGATCCATGGCGTGAGCAGCACCAGCCCCAGCACAAAAACGACGTCGCCGCGCGCGGCCAGCGGCCACCAGTCCAGGCCCGCTTCCCACAGCGCCCAGGCCAGGGTGGCCAGCACCAGCGCGGTATACACCCACAAGGCGGCCGGGCGCCGGCGCCACAACAGCACGGCGGTGGCCGCCATGGCAAGGCCGGCGGCCAGGTAGAAGGGCGTATCGCCCAGGATCAGCAGCCACCCTCCGCCCCCGATCAGCACGATCCCCAGGATGAACAGCAGCAGGGCGGCGGCTTTGAGCAAGCCGGCGCCGGACGTCGGGTGTTTCATGGTCGCTCCTGTGTCGGTGAGGCCGCGCACGGTCCCAGGCGAAAAGACCCGCCCTGCCGCGGTCCCGCGTACCAGTGTAGGAAGGCGGCCAGCCTACCCCGGCAACACATGGCGACATTTCGTCGCGGGCTCTGCCCGGCCCGGCCCCGGGCGCGGGCCGGGCCGGACGCCCGGTCGCCCCGGACAGCAAGGTCTGGCGCGGGAGGCGATCCTTTAAAAGAGGGCTGCCCCTATGTGCGTTCTGGCTATAAAATGTTACGTTCCGACAAAAAGCACCGGAGACCCGTCTTGCGGCCGCGGGATATATCCGTATTCGTACAAGGACGTCTGCGGCGTTGGGGCGCGCCGGCAGCGGTATGCGCGTGCCTGGCCGCTTTGCCGGCGCCTGCCGTGCGGGCGGTCGCCGGCGCGCCGGGCCTGGCGGGCGCCCAGGCGGTATCCGGCACCGTCACCGGCATCCTGGGCTATGCGCGCTGGCCCCAGGCGGACGGGCCGTTGCGCCTTTGCATACTCGGGCCAGTCGAATACGGCCAGGTGCTGGCCGGCATCCGCGAGCAGCGATTGCCGGACGGGCGGCCCATCGTGGCGCGCAACCTGCCGCTGGATACGCCCAACCTGCCCAGCCACTGCGATGCGGTCTACACGGGCCGGCTGGATCCCGACGAAGAGTGGCGGCTGTACGAGCGGCTTGCCGGCCATGCGGTGCTGAGCATCGCCGAGGGCGGCGAATGCGAGGCCGGCCCGATGTTCTGCCTGCACGTGCAAGGCAGCATGGTGTCGTTCCTGGTCAACCTGGATTCGGTGGCACGCAGCACCGTGCGCGTTCATCCCCAGGTGCTCAAGCTGGGCCGCAGCAGGCAGGAGCGCCCATGACCGGCTCGAACCGCCGCCAATTCCGCCCCGCAGGGCGGGCCCGGCCCAGCCTGCGCCAGGTGCTGCGACGCGCGCATCTGAGCGTGGCGGTCATCGCCGTGGGACTGGCGGGGCTGGCGATGACGGCAGTGGGCCTGGTGGCGCTGCGCGCCTATGCCAACCACAATCTGCAGCTGATCGCCCGTTCCATGGCTTATACGGTCGAGGCGTCGGTCGTATTCCGCGACCCGGTGGTGGCGGCCGAGAGCCTGGCGCTGATCGCCTCTTCCGAGGAGGTCTCGCTGGCGCGGGTCAGCGCCGCCGACGGCCTGCTGCTGGCCGAGTGGCAGCGGCCGCACAGCGGCAGCTTTGCGGTCTTCGAGGACATGCTGGCCGACCTGCTGCTGCCCAGCATCGTCGTCCAGCCGGTGGTCCAGGGCCAGCGCGAAGTCGGCCTGGTCGAGGTGGCCGGCCACGGCGGCGCATTGCTGCGCTTTCTGGCGACCGGGCTGGCCGGGCTGCTGATCTGCCTGGTGGCCAGCACCGCCGCCGGCATCTACCTGTCGCGGCGGCTGGTCGGCCGCATCACCCAGCCCCTGAGGGAGCTGGCCGCGGTGGCGCACGCGGTGCGCCGCGACCGCGACCTGGGCCAGCGCGTCGAGCCGGCCGCCATCGCCGAACTCAATGAGCTGGGCCAGGACTTCAACGCGGTGCTGGACGGGTTCGAGGCCTGGCAGCGTTACCTGCAGAACGAAAACAGCTCGCTGGTGCATCGCGCCACCCACGACAGCCTGACCGGCCTATGCAACCGCGCCTTCTTCGAAAGCCGCATGAGCCGTGCCGTGCGCGACGCCAAGGAAAGCGGCGAGCGCGTCGGCCTGCTGTATGTGGACGCCAACGGCTTCAAGGAGATCAACGACAGCATGGGCCATGCGGCCGGAGACGCCGTGCTTAGCGCGGTGGCCGCGCGCCTGCGCGCGCAGGTGCGCGAAAGCGACCTGGTCGGGCGCATTGGCGGCGACGAGTTCGCGGTGCTGCTGCTGTCGCTGCATGAACGCGCCGACGCCTTGCGCGTGGCCGAGAACCTGCGCGCCTGCATGGTCTCGCCCATCAGCCTGGCCGGCGGGGCGTGCGTGCAGACTTCCGTGAGCGTCGGTGTGGCGGTCTACCCGGACGACGGCCTGACGCCGCAAGCCCTGATGGCCAGTGCCGACGCCGCCATGTACCGCGCCAAAGCCAAACACAAAGGCGCCGCCCTGTCCGCCGCTTCGGGCGATGCCCAGGCGCCCGGCGCCGCTTCACCCGATCGAGAACCATCATCATGCTAGCAAGCCGCCGCAAAGTTCTTGGATATTTCCTGGCCGCTGCCTGCGTGGCCCAGTTGCCAGCCTGCCAGACCACCAAGGGCGGCCTGACGCCCGCCCAGATCGCCGTGCTCAAGGAGCACGGCTTCGAACTGACCGAGGAGGGATGGGCGCTGGGCCTGTCCAACAAGGTGCTGTTCGGCGTGGACGAGGTCAAGCTCGGCCCGCAAAGCAACGCGGCGGTGCAGCGCATCGGCGCGGCGCTGGCCGAGGTGGGCATCACGACCGTGCGGGTGGACGGCCATACCGACAACCTGGGCTCGGACGCCTACAACGATGCGCTGTCCTTGCGCCGCGCGCAGTCGGTGGCCCAGGCGCTGGCCCAGGCCGGGCTGCCCCGCCAGGGCATCTTCGCACGCGGGCTGGGCAAGCGCCGGCCCGTCGCCAGCAACGCCACGCGCGAGGGTCGTGCGCAGAACCGCCGCGTCTCCATCGTGATCGCGGCGCACTAGCCCGGACGGCGCCGCGCAATCCTCTACACTTTCCGTCTTGGGGCCGCACCGGGCTTGTGCAGGCCGTGGCCCCGCCATTGCCATCTTTGCCAGGATTTTCCACCCATGCCATCTTTCGACGTCGTTTCCGAAGTGGACAAGCACGAGCTCAGCAACGCCGTGGACCAGGCCAACCGGGAACTGGCCACGCGCTTCGATTTCAAGGGCACCGACGCGAAGTTCGAACTCGAAGGCTTTGTCGTGAGCCTGAGCGCGCCCAGCGATTTCCAACTCAAGCAGATGCAGGACATCCTGCGCGGCCGCCTGTCGGCGCGCCAGATCGACCCGCGCAGCATGGACGTGGCCGACCCCGTGGTCAACCTGGGCGGCGCGCGCCAGAAGATCACCCTCAAGCAGGGCATCGAGCAGGCCGTCAGCAAGAAGCTGACCGCGGCGCTGAAGGCGGCCAAGCTCAAGGTCGAACCCCAGATCGCCGGCGAGAAGCTGCGCGTCAGCGGCAAGAAGCGGGACGACCTGCAGGCGGCCATCGCCCTGCTGCGCAAGACCGACGTGGACCTGCCCTTGCAGTTCAATAACTTCCGCGACTGAATCCGCGGCGCAAGGCTTGCGGCGCTGGTGCGCCGCGCGCCGGCAAGCAGGCTCAGGCGCTGCCGGCCAGCTTGCCCAGCAGGCTGCGCAGCCTGGCCTTGCGGGGGCAGGCATGATCCGCGGCCCCTTCGGGATCGAGCTGGCCGCGCGCTGCTTGCCGGCTTTGCGCCGTGCGCAGGTCGATCTCGTGGGTGACGCGGCCGTTGTCGTACACGAAGGCCGCATCGGCCAGCGCCAGCACGTCCTCGATGTCGTGCGTGATCATCAGGATGGGCAGGTTCCAGGCCCGGCCGGTCTCGGCCAGCTCTTGGCGCAGCGATGCGCGCAGCATGGGGTTCAAGGCCGCAAAAGGCTCGTCCAGCAGCAAGGCCAGCGGCTCGCGGGCCAGGGCGCGCGCCAGCGCGGTGCGCTGGCGCTGCCCGCCGGACAGCGCGGCGGGCCTGCTGTCGGCCAGCGCCGCCAGGCCGAAGCGCTCGAGCAGCTCGTCCACCCGCCGGGCCTGAGGCGGGGCGGGCTTGCGACGCAGCCAGTGCGTCAGCCCGAAGGCCACGTTCTGGCGCACGGTCAGGTGCGGGAACAGCGCATAGTCCTGGAACAGGTAGCCCAGCCGGCGGTCGCGGGCGGGTACGTCCACGCCGGCCGCCGCATCGAACAGCGTGCGGCCCCCCAGCCGGATATGGCCGCGGGCGGGACGCAGCAGCCCTGCCGCCGCTTGCAGCGTCAGCGACTTGCCCGAGCCGGACGGCCCGTACAGCGCCACCACCCGCGCGTCCGTCTGCAGGCGCGCGGCCAGCGCGAAGCTGCGCGAGCGGTCGCTGACCGACAAGCCGATGTCCAGGTCGATCATGGCGGCATGCGGCTCAAGGCTGGCCGAAGCCGTAGCGCGCCAGCACCTGCCGGGCCGGCGGCTGCAGCAGGAAGTCCACGAAGTCGCGGGCCTGGCTGGCGGCCTTGCTGTCGGAGACCACCGCCACCGGATACGTCACCGGGTCATGACCGCCGGCGGTCAGCAGGATCCTGACCTTGCCGGCCATCAGCATGGCGTCCGTGCGGTAGACGAAGCCGGCCTCGACCTCGCCGCGGCTGACGTAGTCCAGCGCCTGGCGCACGCTGTCGGCCTGCACCAGGCGCGGCTGCAGGCTCTCCCACAGGCCGGCGTGCGCCAGCGCCTGCCGGGTATAGCGGCCTACCGGGACGGTGCCGGGCTTGCCGATGGCGATGCGCCGGATCCCGGGCTGCCGCAGTTCGGCCAGCGCGCCGATGGCCGGGCCGTCCTGGACCGGCGCGACCAGTACCAGGCTGTTGGCGGCGAAATCGCGCCGGCTGGCCGGGTCGATGCGGCCGGCCTGGGCCGCGCGGTCCATGGTGGCCTGGTCGGCGCTGGCAAATACGTCCACCGGCGCGCCTTGTTCGATCTGCTGCAGCAGCACGCCCGAGGCGGCGAAGTTCAGGCGCAGCTTGGCGCCCGGGTGCGCGGCTTCGAACAGCGCGGCGATTTCCTTGAAGGCGTCGGTCAGGCTGGCTGCGGCCGAAATCGTCAGCGCCTGGGCGCTGGCCAGCAGCGGCAGGCAAGCCAGGATGGCGGTGCACAGGAAACGGCAAAGCGGCATGTCGGGGTCCTTTGGGTCAGCGCAGGGAAAGGTAGCGGTTGGACGCCACCAGGATGGCGATCGACAGGGCGGAGGTGACGATCACCAGCAGCAGGGCCAGGTCGCCGTGGCCGGCCTGCACGGCGTCGTAGATGGCCATCGAAAGCGTCTGGGTCTGTCCCGGGATCGAGCCGGCCACCATCAGCGAGGCGCCGAACTCGCCCATGGCGCGGGCGAAGGCCAGCAGGGTGCCGGCCAGGATGCCGGGCCAGGCCAGCGGCAGGGTCACGCGCACGAAGGTCGAAAAGCGCGACTGCCCCAGCGTGCCGGCCGCCTGCTCCAGCGTCCTGTCCACGCCGGCGAAGGCGGCGCTGGCCGACTTGAGCACCAGCGGCAGGGCCACGACGGCCGAGGCGATGACCGCGCCATGCCAGTTGAAGATCAGGCTGTAGTCCAGGTGCTCGCGCAGCCAGGCGCCCAGCGGGCTGCGGCGGCCCGCGGCCACCAGGATGGCGTAGCCGATCACGGTGGGCGGCAGCACCAGCGGCAGCATCAGCACGGCTTCCAGCACGGTGCGCCCGGGAAAGCGCTTGCGCGCGAAAACCCAGCCCAGCGCCACGCCGGCCAGCAGCGCCAGCAGGGTGGCGACGAAGGCGACCTTGAGCGAGAGCGTCAGCGGCGACCAGTCGGTGGCGGCAAGAAGGGCAGGCATTCGTAATGTTTATTGGTATATAGCGCGGATTGTGGCACAAGCGGGCGCAGCGTGGGGGTATTTTTTGCCGCCGGGCCGCCCCAAGGCAAAAAGCGGCCCCCTCGGGGGGCAGCAAGCCGAAGGCGCAGCGTGGGGGTATTTTTTGCCACCGGGCCGCCCCAAGGCAAAAAGCGGCCCCCTCGGGGGGCAGCAAGCCGAAGGCGCAGCGTGGGGGTATTTTTTGCCGCCGGGCCGCCCCAAGGCAAAAAGCGGCCCCCTCGGGGGGCAGCAAGCCGACAGGCGCAGCGTGGGGGCTTTTGTCCTTCTTTTATTTAGCTACCGCTGGGTCAGTCGGCCAGCAGTTGCGTCAGTGCGCGGATCTGCCTGGCGGCGGCGGCATGGGCCGTGCGCTCGATGTCGCGATAGTGCCGCACCAGCGCCTCGCCCACCGGCGTCAGGTGGGTGCCGCCGCCCTGCGCACCGCCGGCGGCGGTATGCACGGCTGGCGACTTCAGGCCCCGGTTGGTCTCGTCTATCAGCATCCAGGCGCGGCGGTAGGACATGCCCAGTTCGCGCGCCGCGGCCGAAATCGAGCCGGTGCGGGCGATGGCTTCCAGCAGGGCCACCTTGCCGGGGCCGATGGCGATCGCTTCGTTCTGGTAGATGCGCAGGCGGAACTGGACGGTGGCGGACATGGGCAGGAAGAAAGGGCCACGGGTGGCTCGATTCTCTCACAGGCCCTATCATGGTTCGTCGGCAACAACAGGAGAGACATCATCATGAAAACCTCATACGCGTGGCTGGCGCCCCTTGCCCTCGTCCTTGGCCTGGCCGGCTGCGCCGGCTCCTCGGGCCCCCAATCCTCCGAGACGGCCGGCGGCGCGGCCGGCGCTTCGGCCAGCCCTTCCTGGGGCCAGGCGCCGGGCGGCGAATGCAACGCCGACAACCTGCAAGGCTCGCTGGGCCAGCCCCTGAGCGACAGCCTGGCCGCGCAGCTGCTCCAGCAGTCGGGCTCGGCCACGGCGCGCACCTTGCGCCCGGGCCAGGTGGTGACCATGGAGTACAACCCGCAGCGGCTGAACGTGCTGGTGGACGACAACAACGTGATTACGGCGATTCGTTGCGGCTGAGGCGGGCCGGCGCCTTACGGCAACTCGGCCGGATAGCCATCCAGCGCCAAGGCGATTTGCCGCGAAATGTCCCAATGCGCCAGGCTGGCCTGCACCGGTCCATAGAAAACGCCATCGCGCACCACATACATCGCCGGCAGGTGGAACACCTCGTAGCGCTGCACCAGCCCGCCGTTCTGGCCGGCGTCCACCCAGGCCAGCCGGTCGATAGGCAGGTTCATCTGCGGCAGCCGCTCGCGCGCGATGCGGCAGTTCGGGCAGGTGCGGCTATGAAACACCAGCAGCGTCAGGCCGCGTGCGTCCAGCAGGTAGCGGTCGGCGCTGCTGTCGTCCAGTTCTACGGTTTGCATGGATAAAAGGAAAAAGGCTACAGCTTGGGGATGCGCAGGGTCTTGCTGATCATCAGCGAGCCCGAGAGCACGAACAGCAGCACCAGCGGGTGCAAGGTCCAGGGGCCCACCGTCCATTGTCCCAGGTACAGGTCGGGCCCGAGCCTGTCCTGCGAGGCGGCGAAGGCCAGCACCGCCGTCAGCAGCACGCTGGTGGGGATGGGCGTGCCTTCGAAGTAGGCCACCTTGGCCTTGCCCTCGGCGAGCGTGTCGGCGGTGACGTTAAAGCGCGCCAGCCGGCTGACGCCGCAGCACACGAAATAGATCAGCGCAGCGATGTCCCAGCCGCCGCGCATGCCGGCCGCATAGGCCAGTGCGGCCGGCGCCACGCCGAAGGAGATCACGTCGGCCAGCGAATCCAGCTCGCGGCCGAAGGCTGAGTGCTTCTGGCGCCAGCGCGCCACATGGCCGTCCAGCACATCGAAGACGAAAGCGGCCGGCGCCATGGCGGCGGCCAGCATGAAGATCCCGGTGGCCGGCTCGCCCATGTAGCGCATCGCCAGGAAGACCGCCGCCACGCCGCAGGCCGCATTGGCCAGGGTGCACAGGTCGGCCAGGTGGAACTCCCGGATCATCGAGAAATGCCGGCGGGGCGGGTGCGGGTCGTTCATGGGGCGGGTCCTTGCGTGGTGGCACCGATACTGTAGCGTCTTGCGCCGGCCGCCCTGCGTGCAAGCGCAAGGCAATGTGCGAAGATGCGTCCTTTGCATACCGGAGCTTATCCATGTCCAACATACTCGTGGCAGGCGCCTCGCGCGGCATCGGCCTGGGCCTGGTGTCCCATTATGTGCAGGCGGGCCATACGGTGCACGCGGTGGCGCGCGACCTGGGCCGCGCCGCCGAACTGCGCGAACTGGCGGCGCGCCATCCCGAGCGGCTCGTGCTGATCGAGTCCGACATCACCGACCCGGCCATCGTGGCGCGCGTGCGGACCAGCCTGGGCGGCAACAAGCTCGATCGGCTCATCGTCAATGCCGGCATCAAGCAGCCCGACGCCCCGAACTACCTCGAAGTCAGCCCCGCCGATACCGCACGGCTGTTCGCCACCAATGCGCTGGCCCCCGTCGGCCTGGCGCAAGGATTGGCCGATGCGCTGGCCGACGGCGGCGTGGCCGCGTTCCTCAGTTCGCAAATGGGCAGCGTGGCGCTGGCGCGTTCGGCGCGCATCCCCCTGTACGGCGCCAGCAAGGCGGCGCTGAACAGCCTGCTGCAAAGCTGGGCGGCGCAGATGGGCACGCTGCGTTTCGCCGTGCTGGCGCTGCATCCGGGCTGGGTGCGCACCGACATGGGCGGCGATGCCGCCGATATCGGCGTGGACGAAAGCGTGCAAGGCCTGGCCCATACCATCGAAGCCTACGCCGGGCGGCCGGCCTGCGCCTTCGTCGACTACCGCAACGAAACGCTGGCCTGGTAGCGCCGCCGGCGCGAAACACCCGATTACACCGTTCCCGGACCGCACGCGTAGAATCGGTCGGCGCATCCGCCGTTGCCCAAGGCCTTTTGCGGCCGGGCCGGCATGCATCCATCAGGAGCGGTAATGGCGCCTCAGGTTTCGTCACGGGCCCCCAAGGTCGTTGCGGCCCCCGCGGCTGCATCCCGGACGCCGTCGTTCATCGGCCAAGCCGTCGCCCAGCCGTGGTCGGTCGCCGGCCCGTCCATTCCGGAAATGTCCCGGCTGCTGTTCGACCGGACCGACCAGGGCTGCTGCATCATCGAAGTGTTGCTGGATGAAACCGGCGAGGGCGCGGACTATCGCTTCCTGCAGGTGAACCGCGCCTTCGAGTCGCAGACCGGCCTGCGCGATGCGGTGGGTCGGCGCATGCGCGAACTGGCGCCCGCGCACGAGGAGTTCTGGTTCCGCATCTACGCGCGCATCGCGCGCGAGGGCGAGGAAGTGCGCTTCGAGCACGAGGCCAAGGCGCTGGGCCGGTGGTACGAAGTCCATGCCTTTCGTGTCGGCGAGCCCGAGCAGCGGCTGGTGGCCATCATCTTCAAGGACATCGCCTGGCGCAAGCGCGCCGAGCGCGCCCTGATCGAAAGCGAGGCCCGCTTTCGCGACCTGGCCGACGACATGCCGATGCCGGTATGGGTGCTCGATGGCGAAGGCCGTGTGCAGTACGTGAACAAGGCCTATTGCCGGTTCTTCCGGCTGGAGCAGGCCGACGTCCTGGCCCGCCCCTGGCGTCCGCACGTGCATCCCGAGGACCAGGCGCGCTACGAGCAGTCCCTGCAAGCCTCGCTGAGCCGGCACGAGCCGCTGCTGGTGACGGTCCGCATCCAGCGCCACGACGGCGCATGGCGCTGGATGGAGGTGCGCGGCGGCGCGCGGGTGGACGGCGATGGCCGGCTCACCGGCCTGACCGGGGCGTTTACCGACGTGACCGAGCGGCGCGAGCTCGACGCCCGCCAGGAGCAGCTGCTGGCGGCCGAACGGGCCGCCCGCGCCTCGGCCGAGACCGCCGCCCGCGTCAAGGACGAATTCCTCGCCACGCTCTCGCACGAGCTGCGCACGCCGCTGTCGGTGATCCTGGGCTGGAGCCAGCTGCTGCTCAAGCATGCCGACGCCGACGAAGTCCTGCAAAAAGGGCTGGCCGCCATCGCCCACAGCGCCCAGGCGCAGACCACGCTGATTTCGGACATGCTGGACATGAGCAGCTTCCTGCTGGGCAAGACGCGCCTGAAGCTCGAGCCGGTCGATATCCGCGCGCTGATCCAGCAAGCCGTCGGCACGCAGGAGCCCACCGCGGCGGAAAAAGGCCTGTGCCTGGTTTGCGAGAACCTGCCGCAGCCGTGCTGGACCCAGGCCGACCCCACGCGCCTGAAGCAGATACTCTGGAACCTGCTGTCCAACGCGATCAAGTTCACGCCCGCGGGCGGGCGCATACGCGTTTGCGCGAGCCTGGCGCAAGAGCACGTAGAAATCGCCGTCCACGATACGGGCGCGGGCATTGCGCCGGATTTCCTGCCCTTTCTGTTCGACCGTTTCCGCCAGGCCGACGGCTCGATCTCGCGCAAGCATGGCGGCCTGGGCCTGGGCCTGTCCATCGTGCAGCAGCTGGCCGAAATGCATGGCGGTTCGGTGCAGGCGGCCAGCGCAGGGCTGGGCCAGGGTGCGACCTTCACCGTCAGGCTGCCGCTGATCGACCCGGACAAGGCTGCCCTGGCCACGGAAGGCGTGGTGGTGGGCAAGGACGTGATCGCGCTGGACAAGGCCGGGCTGCAAGGCTATCGCATCCTGGCGGTCGACGACCAGGAGGACATCCTGGACTATCTGCGCCGCATCCTGGAAGAGCAGGGCGCCCAGGTGCGCACGGCCACCTCGGCGCGCGAAGTGCTGGCGCTGCTCGATGGCGAGGGCTACAAGCAGTACGACGTGCTGCTGACCGACATCGGCATGCCTGATATGGACGGCTACCAGCTGCTGCAGATCCTGCGCGAGGACAAGGGCCTGAGCCCCGGCATGCTGCGCGCCATCGCGGTGACCGCCCTGGCGCGCGCCGACGACCGCCGGCGCGCCTTCGCGGCCGGCTTCGATGCCCACCTGAGCAAGCCCTATACCGTCTCGCACCTGGTGGCCGCCATACGCGGCGAGCTGCTGCCTAGCTGAGTTCGGGCACCGCCGCGCACTGCGCCGGCCAGCCCAGCAGCCGGTCAATGCATGACTGCAGCGCCGCGGCATCGCCCGTGGTCAGCCACTGGAGCGTGCCGGCAGGCTGGGGGGCGCGCAGTGCGTCCAGCTCATGCAGGCGCCGCTGCAGCTGGCGCGCGAACGCCGCCCCGGTCTCCAGGATGGCCACGTCCGGACCGGCCATCTCGCGCAGCAGGGGCGCAAGAAAGGGAAAATGCGTGCAGCCGAGCACCAGCGTGTCGGCGCCCTGCGCCAGCAGCGGGGCCACCGCGGCGCGCACCGACCGGCGCGCGGCCGGGCTGTCCAGGTCGCCACGCTCGACCCGTTCCACCCAGTCGGGACAGGCTTGCAGCAGGACGCGGGCATGGGGCGCCTCGCGCCGCAGCAGTTCGGCGAAGCGGGCGCTGGCCAGCGTGCCGGAGGTGGCCAGCACGCCGATCACGCCGCTGCGGGTCAGGGCCGCGGCCGGTTTGACCGCCGGTTCTATGCCGACCACGGCAAGCGCCGGATGGCGGGCCCGCAAGACTTCGATGGCGGCGGCGGTGGCGGTGTTGCACGCCACGCCGATGGCCTTGACCTGCCGGGCCGCGAAAAAGTCGCCGATGGCGCAGGCCCGCGCCACGATGGCCTGGGCTGGCTTGGCGCCGTAGGGCAGGTGGGCCGTATCGGCCAGGTAAAGCAGGTTTTCACCGGGTAAAAGGCGGCGCACCTCGTTGAGCACGCTCAGCCCGCCCACGCCCGAATCGTAGAGTCCGATGGGCCGGTCCGTGCCCCAAGCCGCCGTGGCGGGTCCGGCTGGCGCCGTCGCGGCGCAAACGGTCTGGAAATCGGCTGCGGTGGCATTCATGGCGGGCAAGAGAGGGCGAAGAAGCGCTTGGGCCAGGATCTTAATGGAGGCGCGGCGCCGGCGCCAATTGCGCGGCGGATGGCCGGCGGCACCGCCTGGCGGCGCCGTCCAGGCACGGCGTGCTGGCGCCTGGGCCCAGGGCCTTGATCCGCATCAAGGAACCGGCGGCCCTTCGCCGGGACAATGGACAGGCGTACCCAGGCTGCGCGCCTGCCCCTCGACAAAGGACCTGCCATGCATCACGACGCCAGCTTCGCCCTCGGACTCCTGAAGGCCAACGCCGCGCTGCAGCTGCGCCTGGCCCAGCTGCTGCAGGAAAGGGCCGTCCACTGGACCGAGCTTGCAGGCCGCGCAAGCCGCGGCAACATCCAGGCATGCGGCAAGGCGCGCGAAAGCGTGGAGCAGGCTACCGAGCTGCCTGCGCTGGCCGTGCTTCCCAGCCAGGCCTTCTGGCACCAGTTCCAGCAAGGCCTGCAGCAGGCCCAGGCCTCGTTCCAGGAGGCCGTGCAGGCCCAGACAACCTTCAATACCGGCCTGCACGAGGCGCTGTCGCAATGGCAGGCCGACACGGTGGCTGCGTTGCGCGCCTCGGGTTCGGAGCAACCCTATGCCTTGTTCATGCGCGGGCCCTGGATGCAGGAGGCCGCGCCGGCGGGCAAGGCCAAGGCGGGTGCCCGTGCCGCCTGATCGGCGCGGGCACCGGCGCATGAACAAGGGAGTAGCGATGCATCGTAGCGCGCCTGCCGCGCCGAATCCGCCGGGATCCGATCCCTCCGAGGCCGATCCGGCCGTGCCATGGCATGCCCTGTCCGCCGAGCAGGCGCTGGACCGCTTGCAGGCCGGCCCCCAGGGCCTGGGCCAGGACCAGGCCGCGCAGCGGCTGGCACGTTTCGGCCCGAACGCCTTGCCCGCCGGGCGCGCCGCACCCGCCTGGCGCCGGCTGCTGGCCCAGTTCAACGATCCCCTGATCCTGTTCCTGCTTTGCGCGGCGGTGGTTTCCCTGGCATTGGGGCATGCCACCGACGGCGCCATCATCGTGGCCGTGGTGCTGGTCAATGCGGTGGTCGGTTTCGTGCAGGAAGGCCGCGCCGAGCAGGCCCTGGCGGCGCTGGGCCAGATGATCGCCCCGCGCGCGCACGCCCTGCGCGGCGGCCAACGTATCACGCTGGCGGTATCCGGGCTGGTGCCCGGCGACGTGATCCTGCTCGAGGCCGGCGACCGGGTGCCGGCCGATGCGCGGGTGCTGCGCGCCCGCAACCTGCAAGTGGACGAGTCCATCCTGACGGGCGAATCCGTGCCCGCCCACAAGTCCGAGGCGCCGGTGGCGGCCGAGGCGCCCCTGGCCGAGCACGCCTCGATCCTGCACTCGGGCACGCTGGTGGCCACCGGGCAGGCCAGCGCCGTGGTGGTCGCCACGGGCAGCCATACCCAGATCGGCCGCATCGGCCGCCTGCTGGGCGAGGTGCAGGACCTGACCACCCCGCTGATCCGGCAGATCCGGACCTTCGGGCGCCGCTTCACGCTGTGCGCGCTGCTGGCCGCGCTGGCCTTGTATGTGTTTGCTGTGTTTGCCCGCGACTACCATTGGCTCGACGCCCTGATGGTCGTGGTGGCGCTGGCGGTGGGAGCCGTGCCCGAAGGCCTGCCGGCCGTCATCACCATCACCCTGGCGATCGGCGTTCGGCGCATGGCCGCGCGGCGAGCCATCGTGCGGCGCCTGCCCGCCGTCGAGACGCTGGGCGCGACCACCGTCATCTGTTCCGACAAGACCGGCACGCTGACCCGCAACGAGATGACGGCCCATACCGTCGTTGCCGCCGATGGCCGGCTCACGGTCTCGGGCGCCGGCTATGCGCCGCAAGGCACGCTCGAACTGGACGAAGGCCAGGCCCATGCGCGCGAGCAGGCCGAGCAGATTGCGCGCGTGGGCCTGCTGTGCAACGACGCGCAGCTGCGCGGGCAGGACGGCGACTGGCGCGTCGCGGGCGACCCGATGGAAGGCGCCCTGTTGGCGCTGGCCGCCAAGGCCGGGTTGGACGAGGCCGGCCAGCGTGCCCGCTATCCCCGGGTGGACGAGATCCCTTTCGACGCGGCGCATCGCTACATGGCCACGCTGCACGACTGCGCCGACGGCACGGCCTGGCTGTGCGTCAAGGGCGCGCCCGAGCAGGTGCTGGCGCTGAGCCGCGCCGAAAGCCTGGGCCCGGGCGGCCTGCCGCACTGGGAAGCGGCCATCGGCCTGGCCGGCGAGCGCGGCGAGCGGGTGCTGGGCTTTGCGATGAAGCGCCTGGATAGCGCGCCGGCGCGCCTGTCCATGGCCGACGTGGCCGGGCTGGATTTCCTGGGGCTGGTCGGCTTCATCGATCCGCCGCGCGAGGAGGCCATCGAGGCGGTCGCGCAGTGCCGCGCGGCTGGCATTGCCGTGAAGATGATCACGGGCGATCATGCCGCCACCGCGCTGACCATCGCCCGGCAGCTGCGCCTGGCCGAGCGGCCCGAGGTGCTGACCGGCGCGCAGCTGCAGGAAATCTCCGACGCGGAACTGGTCCGGGTCGCGCAGCGCGCCAGCGTCTTTGCCCGCACCAATCCGGAACACAAGCTGCGCCTGGTGCGCGCCCTGCAAAGCACGGGCCAGACGGTGGCCATGACCGGCGACGGCGTGAACGACGCACCCGCGCTCAAGCAGGCCGACATCGGCATCGCCATGGGCCACAAGGGCACGGAAGCGGCCAAGCAGGCCAGCGAGATGGTGCTGGCCGACGACAACTTCTCGTCGATCGCCGCGGCCGTGCACGAGGGGCGGGCGGTCTACGACAACATCCGCAAGGTCGTGGCCTGGACCCTGCCCACCAACGGCGGCGAGGCCTTGGCCGTGGTGGCGGCATTGGCGCTGGGCACCGTGCTGCCCATGACGCCGGCGCAGATCCTCTGGATCAACATGGTGCTGACCATCACGCTGGGCCTGGCGCTGGCCTTCGAGCCGCCCGAGCCCGGCATCATGCGCCGGCCGCCGCGCCGGCGCGACGCCCAGCTGATCTCGCCCTTCATGCTCTGGCGCATCCTGCTGGTCTCGGCCCTGT
Source organism: Orrella sp. JC864 (assembly GCF_037026685.1). Classification (NCBI taxonomy): domain Bacteria; kingdom Pseudomonadati; phylum Pseudomonadota; class Betaproteobacteria; order Burkholderiales; family Alcaligenaceae; genus Orrella; species Orrella sp. JC864. The sequence continues at coordinate 17,300 of NZ_JBANET010000035.1, forward strand.
TCACGGTCGCGGCCTTCGGCATCTTCTGGTGGGCCACCGCGCGCGGCCTGGATACGGCCACCGCGCGCACCATGGTGGTCAACACCTTCTGCGTGATGGAGATCTTCTACCTGTTCAGCGTGCGCTACCTGCACGGCGGCTCGTTCACCTGGCAGGGGCTGCGCGGCACGCCCGTCGTGCTGGCCGCCATCGCCGCCGTCACCCTGGCCCAGGCGGCCTTCACCTATCTGCCGGCGATGCAGGGCATCTTCGACTCGCGCGCGCTGGGCGCGGCCGAGGCGTTGGTGGTACTGGCGACCGGACCTGCCTTGCTGCTGTTGCTGGAGGGGGAAAAATGGGTGCTGCAGCGGCTGGGGTGGTTTGAGGAGATTGCGCGGGTCAAGGGGGAAGGGGTGATGCGGTAGGGGGCGGGTGGGTCGAGCGTGTTTGTTTGGACGCGTCCGTTAGGAGTCCGTTTGAGCATGTCCACTTGGACACGTCCGCTTGGACACGTCCGCTTGAATACGTCCGCTTGAACACGTCCGCCGAGTCCGGGCGGGGCGTCGGGCGATGCCGTCGCCGTGCGGCGCGTTCGCGCCGCGCCCGGCGCCAGAAATCGCCCGCCACCCCGCCCGGCCTCGGCGGACTGCGTAGTCTGGGCTTGGTCCGGCGCTGGGGGCGGAGTCGTTCTTGCCTGCTTGCCCCACGGCGCTTGAGAAGAGAAAGATCTTGCAGGGCCGCTCAAGCGGGGCGCGCAGGCGCCCCTTCTTTCGCATTCGACCGCGGATTTTGAGGGGGAGGGGCGGCGGGGTAGGGCGGAAGATTTCAGGGGCGGGGCGCAGGTTCTGGGTGACACTCGCCCCGCATGGGAGGTCTGCCGTGCTTGCAGGCAGCCCCTGGCACAGAAGCTGGAGCTTATCGGTGTTATCCAACGTTGCGGCGTGTCGTCAGTGCCGCTGTCACGTCGGAGTCTGCCAGCGTATCAGCGTAGCTTTCTCGGTAGGCTCTGCCAGTGTTCCAGCGTAGGGGCGGGTTGTCGGCGTCATCAGCGCAGCGGCCAGGCCAGCGTCAT
>NZ_JBANET010000036.1:0-17162 GCF_037026685.1 Orrella sp. JC864
AGCGAAGCGAAGCGCCGATGCCGAGACCGGATCGGTTTGCGCTTTAAGCAGAATTTTTTGGTTTACCCGGTGCGGGCTTATATGCGGAGCATCGCTCTTGAAATGCTCACAACGCAGGGGCTGCGTCTTTTGGAGAGTAGGTGCTAGGAGACGACTGATTTGCCTCTGGCCCACCGTACTGGTTTGCCGGCCGCAGGGGTGAGGGACACGCGCTGCGACGGGCGCTATTGAATCACTCCCGCGCAAAAAACGCAATGGCTTGTGCCCATGCCATTGTCCGGCAAGCTGGTCATGCCGCCTCTTCCCGTAGCGAGGTAATGGACGCTCCCGCCATGCACCGATCCAGATAGTCCGACCACCACTGCATCATCTTGGCCCGGGGCTTCAGGTACAAGGCGTGGTTGTATGCGGCGCTCGTGTCGTCGCGTTCCTGGTGCGCCAATTGCAGCTCGATCTGCTCGTGCGGCCAGCCGTGCTCATGCAGCACCGTCGAGGCAATGCCGCGGAATCCATGCCCGGTCATCCTGCCTTTGTAGCCCATGCGCTCCAGCGCCTTGAGGATGGTGTTGTTCGACATGGGCTTGTCGTGGTTCCGGTCGCCAGGAAAGAGCAGGGCGCGGTGCCCAGTCAGGGTGTGCAGGTTGCGCAGCAACTGGACCGCCTGGCGCGACAGCAGGACGATGTGCGGCGCCTTCATCTTCATGCGCTCCGCGGGGATGTCCCAGCGGGCATTGTCGAGGTCGAATTCCTCCCAGCGAGCCCCGATGAGTTCGCTGGTGCGGACAAAAGTCATTGCCATGAGCTTCATCGCCAAGCGGGTGACGCTGCTGCCCTGGTAGACCTCGATGTGCCGCAGCAGCTCGGGCAGTTCCTTGGCGTCCAGGCGGGCGTAGTTCTGCTTCTTGCGGGTCGTCAGGATGTCGCTGGGCCGGATTTCCGTGGCGGGGTTACGCGTGGCGTGGCCGTGGGCGATCGCATAGCGGAATATCTGTCCGCAGGTTTGCAGCGAGCGCTTGGCAATGTCGAGCGCGCCTCGCTCCTCGATGGCCTTGGTCATCTTCACCAGTTCGGGGGCCTGGACTTCATCGATGGGCCGATTCCCCAGGAGCGGAAACACGTCGCTTTCCAGCCGACGGATGACGTATTCTGCGTGGCGGGCGCTTCGGGCCGGCGACCAATGCTCCCACCAACTCCGCGCCACCTGCTGGAAGGTTATCTTGGCTTGGACGACCTGCTGCTTGCGCTCGGCGACAGGGTTTGCCCCCGCCGCCAACAGCTTGCGCGCCGCCTGATGCGCCTCACGGGCTTCGGCCAAGGTCACTTCGGGGTACACCCCCAGCGCCATGACCTTCTCTTTGCCGTCGAATCGGTACTTCCAGCGCCAGTACTTGCCCGCCTGGTTCACGAGCAGGTACAGGCCGCCTCCATCAGAAAGCTTGCGCGGTTTGTCAGAGGGCTTTGCCTTGCGAATTTGAAGATCGGTGAGCGGCATTGGGGGTATCTGGATATGGGGGTATCGATGGATACCCCCAAAGCTACCCCCAATCGCGCTGGATCGCAACGGACTGGCTTGGACGCCTTTGGAAAGAAAAAACCCCGTAAATCGTTGAATTTACGGGGTTTTCGCATCATCCTGGACTTGCCTGGGCAAAAATTTGGCGGAGAGGGTGGGATTCGAACCCACGGTACGGGGTTACCGTACGCCTGATTTCGAGTCAGGTACATTCGACCACTCTGCCACCTCTCCGGTATCCGATTTGCCTGCCAGGCCAAGCCTGGAGGAAGACTGCCTGCAGCGCCAGGCGCCGTGGTCGTCGGGCAGTCGTCCGGATCTTCACTTTCCGAAAAAAGCGAAGACCGAGACTATATCAGAAAAAACGCAGGCCGGCGCAAGCCGGCGCCGCCGCCGCCCGGGCCGGCTAGCCTTCGTCCGCCGTCTTGGCGCTGGCGCGGCTGCGCGAGGTGGCGGTTTTGGCGGCGCGCTTGCGCGCCCGCTTGGCCGGCGCGGCAGCGGGTTCGGCGGGCGGCTCCGGGTCCATGGCCGCCGCCGCGGGCGGCGCGCCGGGTTCGGGCGTCTCGGCCGGCAGGGCCAGTTCGCCCTTGCGGCGCGAGCGCCGCTTTTTTTCGCCCGGCGAGGCGGGCCCGGCCGCCGGGGGCTGCGGGTCCGTTCCGGCCGCCGGCATGGCCGGCACCGGTGCGGCCGGCACGGGCGCATCGACCGAAGCCGGCGCAGGTGCGCCCGCAGCCGCCGGCGCGCCGCCCGTCGCTTCGGCCGGCCCCCTGTCTGCACCCCGGTCCCGGTTGCGCCGCCGTCCACGCTCGCTGTCCTTCTCGCGCGCTGGCGCCGCCTCGCGTGCCGCGCCATTGTCGGCAGCCGCCGGCGGCGTCGAGCCGGCTTCCCGGTATACGTAGGCCCCTGACTTCTCGTCGCGCCCGAACTGCAGCAGCCCGCGCGCCTGGGCCTCTTCCAGCAGGTTGCCGAAGGCGCGGAATCCGTAGTAGGACTCGTTGAAGTCGGGCTTGCGGCGCTTGATGGCTTCTTTCAGCATCGAGGCCCAGATCTTGCCGGTGTCGCCGCGCTCGGAGGCCAGCGCCTCGAAGGTTTCGACGGCGATCTCGATGGCCTGGCTGCGGCGCGCTTCGACGTCTTCCTTGCGGCGCTTGTCCTCGTCGCGGCGCGCGCCGTTCTGCCCGCCGTTGTCCTGGGCCTGCTTGCGGGCCGCCTTGCGCACCTGCTCGCGCACCAGGTCGTCGTAGAAGATGAATTCGTCGCAATTGGCGATCAGCAGGTCCGAGGTCGATTGCTTGATGCCCACGCCGATCACCTGCTTGGCGTTCTCGCGCAGCTTGGAGACCAGCGGCGAGAAGTCCGAGTCGCCGCTGACGATGACGAAGGTGTCCACGTGCGATTTGGTGTAGCAAAGGTCCAGCGCGTCCACGACCAGCCGGATGTCGGCCGAGTTCTTGCCCGACTGGCGCACGTGCGGGATCTCGATCAGCTCGAAGTTCGCCTCGTGCATGGCGTTCTTGAAGGCCTTGTAGCGGTCCCAGTCGCAATAGGCCTTCTTGACCACGATGCTGCCCTTGAGCAGCAGGCGCTCCAGGATGGGGCGCATGTCGAATTTTTCGTACTTGGCGTCGCGCACGCCCAGGGCGACGTTCTCGAAGTCGCAGAAGACGGCCATGCTCAGGCTGTCGGGGGACGATGCCATGGGAAATCCTGTCAGAAAGGGGAATCAGCTGCACATAGTAAAGGCATGGCGGGCCGGCGTCGCGCAAGGCGGTGCGATGGCATGCTGCGCTGCACCGTCCGCGCGCTAGAATCGACCGGTACGTTCCGACCAAGGAGGTCTCATGCTCAAGGGTAAGGTTGCGGTCGTCACCGGTTCGACCAGCGGGATCGGGCTGGCAATGGCCAAGGGTTTTGCGGCGCAAGGCGCCAACGTGGTGCTCAACGGCCTGGGCGATGCCCGGCAGATCGAACAGGTGCGCGCCGGCATCGAGCAGGAGTTCGGCGTCAAGGCGCTGTTCGACGGCGCCGACCTCACGTCGGGCCAGGCCGTGCGCCAACTGGTGGCCGGGGCGGTCGAGCAGCTGGGCAGCATCGATATCCTGGTCAACAACGCCGGCATCCAGCACACCGCGCTGATCGAGGATTTCCCCGTCGAGAAGTGGGACGCCATCATCGCGCTGAACCTCTCGGCGGTGTTTCACGGCACCGCCGCGGCGCTGCCGCATATGAAGCGGCAACAGTGGGGGCGCATCATCAACATCGCCTCGGCGCACGGGCTGGTGGCCTCGGCCAACAAGTCGGCCTACGTGGCGGCCAAGCACGGCGTGATCGGCCTGACCAAGACCACGGCGCTGGAGACCGCCGGCAGCGGCGTGACCGCCAACGCCATCTGCCCGGGCTGGGTGCGCACGCCGCTGGTCGAACAGCAGATCACCGCCATCGCCCAGAGCAAGAAGATCAGCCAGGAGGAGGCCGCGCGCGAGCTGCTGGCCGAGAAGCAGCCCTCGCTGCAATTCGTCACGCCCGAGCAGCTGGCCGGCACGGCGGTATACCTGGCTTCGGACGCGGCTGCGCAGGTCACCGGCACCAGCATTTCGGTGGACGGCGGCTGGACGGCGCGCTGAAGCCCTGCGCTGGGGGATAATTCCGCGCATCGCCGCGCCCGCCCCCCGGCGCGCCCGGCTGCGCCCCCGCCCGGGCAGGGCGGGCGGCGCGGCCTTCCCATTTTTTCCGGAGTTCTCATGCTGTTCCTGCTTTCGCCGGCCAAGAAGCTGGATTACGACACGCCGCTGCGCCACACCCAGCACACCCAGCCGCTGTTCGTGGACCAGGCCGCCCGCCTGATCGAGACGCTCAAGACCTATTCGGCCGATGACATCGCCAAGCTGATGGACCTGAGCCCGGCGCTGGCGGCGCTGAACGCGGAGCGTTACGCGCAATGGCAGCCTTCGTTCACGCCGGCCGATTCGCGCCAGGCCATCCTGGCCTTCAACGGCGATGTGTACGAGGGCCTGGATGCGCCCAGCCTCTCGCCCGCGCAGCTGGATTGGGCGCAAGAGCACGTGGCCATCCTCAGCGGGCTGTACGGCGTGCTGCGTCCGCTCGACCTGATGCGCCCCTACCGGCTGGAGATGGGCACGCGGCTGCCCACCGAGGCGGGCAGGAACCTGTACGAGTTCTGGGGCGAGCGCATCGCGCAATACCTGAACGAGCGCTTGCAGTCCCAGCGCACGCCGGTGGTGATCAACCTGGCTTCCGAAGAATATTTCAAGGCCGTCTCGGCCAAGACCCTCAAGGCGCGCGTGGTGCAGTGCGTGTTCCAGGACTGGAAGAGCGGCGCCTGGAAGGTCGTCAGCTTTCATGCCAAGCGCGCCCGCGGCCTGATGGCGCGTTATGCGATCGAGACCAAGGCGGCCACGCCCGAGAAGCTGCAGGGCTTTGCCAGCGAGGGCTATGCCTATGACGCGCAGGCCTCGTCGCCGGACAAGCTGGTGTTCCGGCGCAAGCAGGGCTAGCGGTCCATGTCCTCTGCCGAAGCGTCCGCCGACTTCGTCACCGCGCTGGCTCGCGGCCTGGAGGTCATCCGCGCGTTCTCGAGCACGCGCCCGGAGATGACCTTGAGCGAGATCGCCGGGCTGACCGGGCTGAGCCCGGCGACCGTGCGCCGTTCCTTGCTGACGCTGCTGGCGCTGGGCTACGTCAAGCAGAACGGCCGGCGTTTCGTGCTGACTTCGCGCGTGCTGCAGCTGGCCGCGGCCTTCGTCGAGTCGATGAACCTGAAGGAGGTGGCGCAGGTCTACCTGCAGGAGCTGGCCGACGCTTTCCACGACGCCGCTTCGCTGACCATCCTGGACGGCCGCGATGTCGTCTATATCGCGCACGTGCCCACCCAGCGCCCGGTGCAGCTGCGCCAGTACGTGGGTGCGCGCATGCCCGCCCATGCGGCCTCCACGGGCTATGCCATGCTTGCCCATATGGACCCGGCCCGGCTCGAAGCCTACCTGGCGCAGGCGCCTTTCGAGGTCTTCACGCCCAGGACGCCCAGCTCGGCCGCCGAGCTGCGGGCCATCCTGGAGCAGGTGCGGCGCGACGGCTACGCGGTCGCGCACGACGCCATCGCCTTCGGCACCATCGCGGTGGCGGTGCCGATACAGGACGCCGAGGGCCGGGTGATCGCCGCCATCAACTGCTCGGCCGATTCCACGCGGGTGGACCGCGAGACGCTGGTGGCCACGCGCCTGCCGCCCATGCGGCGCGCGGCCCAGCAGATCAACCGCGCGCTGGTCCAGTATCCGGCGCTGGCCCGGTCGGTGCAGCCTTAGCCGGCCGCGCGCCGGCTAAGGTGCGCGGGCACGCTCATTCCATCTTGATGTTGCCGATCCTGGCGATCTGGCGAGTGCGCTCGGTTTCGCGGTCGATCAGCGCATCGAGCTCGGCCGGGGTCATGGCCGTGGGCTGGGTGCCTTGCTTGATCAGCTGCTCGCGAAAATCCGGGTCCTGCAGCACCTTGGCCAGCGCCTCGTTGATGCGCGTGACGATGGCTTGCGGCGTGCCGGCGGGCGCGAAGAAGGCGTACCAGCTGCCGATGTTCAGCTCCTTGTAGCCCAGCTCGTCGAAGGTGGGCACCTCGGGCAGCAGGGGCGAGCGCTCCTCGCCGGAAATGGCCAGGATCTTGACGTTGCCCGAGGCGATGTGCCCCTGGACCGTGGCCAGGGCCGGGAAGGTCATCAGGATCTGCTGCCCCACCACATCGGTCACCGCCGGCGCCGAACCCTTGTAGGGCACGTGGATCAGCTTGCTGCCGGTCACCTGGTTGTACATCTCGCCCATCAGGTGAGGGTGGCTGCCCACGCCGAACGAGCCGTAGGCGAGCTTGTCGCCCTGCTCGCGCGTATAGGCGGCCAGCGATTTCAGGTCCTGGGCCGGCGTGCGGGTGGACACGGCCAGCCCCAGGTTCAGGTAGCACACCGTGCCCACCGGCACGAAGTCCTTCTTGATGTCGTAGCTCAGCTTCTGCTGCAGGGCGGGATTGAGCACGAAGGTGGCGTCGTTGGTGAACATCAGCGTGTAGCCGTCGGGCGCGGCGCGGGCCACGTTGGCCGCGGCGATCGCGGTGTTGCCGCCGGCCATGTTCTCCACGATCATGGGCTGGCCCAGCGCGTTGCCCAGCTGCTTGCCGACCAGGCGGGCCAGGATGTCGGTGGCGCCGCCCGGGGCATAGGGCACGACGATGCGCACGGGCTTGGAAGGGTAGTCCTGCGCCGCGGCCCCGAAGGCCAGGGCGGGGGCGCACAGCAGGGCGGCCGCAAGGCGCAGCCCCTTGGCGGGCAGCAAGCCGAAGGCGCGGCGTGGGGCAGTGTTTTTCATGATGTCTCCTTGGTGCGCTCTTTGGCCGGCGATGCGGCCGCGGCGCTTGGGGGTCGGGAGCGCGGGCCGGCCGTCAGGCCGGCTGCGCCGTCACGGGGACCGCGCGCGCCAGCAGGTCGCGCTCGGCCTTGAGCTTGAATTTCTCCACCCGCTGGGTGGCGGTCTTGGGCAGGGTCTCGGTAAACACCACGTAGCGCGGAACCTTGATGGGCGCCAGGTGGCTGGCCACCCAGCGGGCCACTTCCTGGGCATCCAGGCGGGCCTGGGGGTGCGGCACCACGACCGCCAGGATGTCCTCCTCGCCCAGCGGCGCGGGCACGCCGATGGCCGCGGCCTCCAGGATGTCGGGGTGCATCGACAGCACCCGGTCCAGCTCGGCGCCGGCCACGTTCTCGCCGCGCACGCGGATGATGTCCTTCTGGCGCGCCACGAACCAGTAGTAGCCGTCCTCGTCCTGCCAGGCGATGTCGCCCGTCAGGAACCAGCCATCGTGAAAGGCGGCGGCGGTGCGCTCGGGGTCGCGGAAGTAGCCCAGCATCAGGGTGGGGGTGCGCACCAGCAGCTGGCCGGGCGTGCCGGGCGGCACGTCGCGCATCTGCGCATCGACCACCCGCAGTTCGGGCTGCGGCAGCACCGGGTCCAGGTGCGGCGAGACGCAGCCCATGCTGCCCAGCTTGCGCGGGCCCTTGAAGGGGTTGGACAGCACGCCGGGGATTTCCGTCATGCCATAGCATTCGATCAGCGTGGGCAGGTGGAATTCTTCCTGGAAGGTCTTGAGCAGGAAGGCATCCAGGGGCGCCACGAAGGCCTTGGTCAACGCATGGCCGGCGTCGAATTCCTCGCGCGGGCGCTTGGCCAGGATGGTGGCGGCCGCGCCGATGAGATTGACCGTCGTGGCCCGCGAGGCGGCGGCCACGCGCCAGAACGCCGAGGCGGAGAAGCGCCGCACCAGCACCAGCGTGGCCCCGGCCGCCAGCGTGCCGCCCAGGGAATAGAACAGCGCGTTGATGTGAAAAAGCGGCAGCACGCACATCGCCCGGTCGTGGGGCTGCAGGTACAGGCGCACCACGAAGGCTTCGGCGGTCAGCACGTAGCCGCGCTGGCCGTGCATGGCGCCCTTGGGCGAGCCGGTGGTGCCCGAGGTGTAGATGAATACGCAGGGGGCCTCGGGGGCGGCGGCGCAGGCGGGCAACGGCGCGCTGCACGCGTCGATCTCGGCGGCCAGGCCGGGCGCCCCGTCCAGGGGTTCGTTGGCGACGATCCAGGGCTGGCGCGGCAGGTCGGCGCAGGCGAGCATGGTCCGCTCGTACCGGTCGCCTGCGCACACCACGCCCGACACGTCCGCGTTGGCAAAGACATAGGCGGCCTCGGCCGGCCCGAATTCCGGGTTGACCGGCACCATCACGGCGCCCAGCCAGGCCAGGCCCAGCAGCAGCGATACGGTGCTAGGGTGGTTGGCCGAGTACACGCCCACGCGGTCCCCGGCCCGCACGCCGCGCGCGGCCAGCCAGGCGGCGGTGCGCCGCATCCGGGCATCGAGCTGTGCGTAGCTCCAGCGGGCGTGCTCGAATTCCAGGCAGGGCTTGTCGCCCAGCACGGCCGCCCGGCTTTGCAGCAGGCCGGGCAGGGTGTAGCCGTGCGCGGGATAGCGGCCGACCACGTCGGCCGGTTCGATCAGGGCGGGGCAGGGGGCGGGCATGGCGTCTCCTTCAGGCCGATGCCGCGCCAGGGCCGTCCTGCAGGCCGGCCTCGGCCAGTTCGGCCAGCCGAAAGCCCAGGGGCTGCTCGCGCTCTTCCATGAGATGGCCCAGCAGCGAGGCGGTGCGCGCCAGCAGCGGGATGCCGCGCAAGGCCGGCAGCGGGAACCCGGCATCGAGCAGCACCGCGGGGATGGCGGCCGAGACGTTCATGGGCAGAAAGCGCCCATACACGGCCTGGACCTGGCCTTCGACGGCCCGCAGCGCCTGCACGTGGCGGCCCGCCACGCCTTCTTCCTGCGCCAGGGCCAGCAGGCGCTGCGCGCGGGGATCGGCCTGGCGGTGCACCGGGTGGCCGAAGCCGGGCAGCGGCAGCCTGGCCTGGCGCAGCTGCTTCAGGTGGGCCAGCGCCGCGGCCTGGAGCTCGCCGTCCTGCGCCTCGCCGAGGATCCGGGCCAGCATCTGGCCCGCCGTCTCCGAGGCGCCCAGGATGACCGAGCCGCAGCCCAGCAGGCCGGCGCTGACCGCGCCTTGCAAGGCGTCCGGCGCGGCGGCGTAGGTCATGCGGGCGGCCTGTATCGAAGGCACCAGCCCATGCTCGGCAATCGCCACCAGGCAGGCATCGACCATGCGCGAGAGCCTGGGCGTGGGGCGCTCCCCGGTCAGCAGCAGCAGGAAGTAATCGGTAAAGCCCACCTTGCCGATCAGGTCCTTGCACAGATCCTGCCCGCGGACGGTGATGGCGTCTGCGCGCACCTGGGCGATGGCGCTGTGTGTCCCCTTGGAGGCCATGATTTTCCCTTTATTTGTTCGCTATTCGTTCGCTATACGAAATTATTTTCGTATCACGCATGTATTGTGAGACGGGCCGGGCGGCGTGTCAATGCGGGGGAAACCGCCGCAGGGCGGGCGGGGCGACGCGGCGGCGCGCCTTCAGGCGGCCTTGGCCCTGGGCGGCGGGACAGGGCCGTCGGCCGCCTCCAGCGTGCCCAGCTCGTTGCGGATCAGCTGGGCGGCCTTGGCCATCTGTCTGACCGGATAGGCCAGCGCCGCCAGGTCGCCGTCGGTTTCGATGGCCACTGGCTCCAGGGTGCCGGGCAGCGCTTCTTCGTCCAGCAGGGCCTGGACCTGTTCCAGCGTCTTGCCGATGCCCGGCGGCGTGGCCGGCAGGTCGGCCAGCAAGGGCACGGTGGCGGCGATCTGCGAGGCCAGGATGTGGTTCTGGATCAGCAGGTTGTTGACTTCGGGCACGTGCCGCTGGCGCGAGCGCGGCTCGTTCATCATGCGATAGAAGGCCTCGGCCATGTTGCCGAAGGCCACGTGCACGTTCTTGCGCGCCAGCTGGAAGGCGAAATCGGCGCTCTGCACGTCGGCAGGGGCCTGCGCCGCGAAGTCGCCGGGCCCGGCCTGGGCCGGGGCTGCGCTGACCCCTGGCTCGCTGGCGGCGTGCCGGGCCTGCATGACCGCGGCATAGCGCAGGCCGGCGCGCAGGTACTGCCGGTTGGCCGACAGCGCCGCGCGGGCCAGCGGCGCCATGTAGCGGTATTCCCACCAGGGCAGCACGTAGCTGCAGGCCAGCGCGATGGCGCAGCCCACGATGGTGTCGATGGCGCGCTCGCCCACCACCGCCAGCGTGCCCGGCGAGATGAAATGGAAGGCCAGCAGCACGAACAGCGTGTTGAAGATCGAGCTGGCCATGTAGTTGACCAGCAGCAGGCTGTTGCCCATGATGCAGGCCGCCACCATGATGGCGAACAGGGCGCCGGGCTCGTCGGTCAGCTCGAAGGCGCCCACGGCCAGGGCGCAGCCCAGCAGCGTGCCCAGCAGCCGCCAGCCGTTGCGCTGGCGGGTCAGGGCAAAGCCCGGCTTCATGATGATGAGGATGGTCAGCACGATCCAGTAGCCGTGCGGCTGCAGCGTGGGCACGAAGGCGGTCAGCGTCATGGCGATGGACGCGGCCAGCGTCACCCGCAGCGCGAAGCGGCAATGCGGCGAATCCAGCCGCAGGTTGCTGGTGATCATGCCCAGCCGGAACTCCTGGCGCGACAGGAACCGGCTCAGCGACTTGTCCAGCCGCAGGCGGCCTTGCGGCAGGGCGTCGGCCGCGGCCCGCGTGTGCTCGTACAGCCGGTCCACCACGCGCGCCGCGTTGCGCAGGCGGCGCTGCACCTGCACCAGCAGGGCGTAGACCTCCGGGTCGCGCTCGGGCCAGCCCTGCTGGCGCAGCTGTTCCAGTTCGTATTCGATGGCGCGCAGCTCGGCCTTGACGCTGGTGCGATGCTCGGCACGGCGGTTGCGCGAGACGGCCAGCGCCACGTGCTCGAGCTCCAGCGACATCTTGCGCAGGGCATCGCGCGCGAACAGCAGCACGTCGGCCTCGCGCAGCGCGCGGCGCAAGGTGGCATAGTCGGTGTGCGTGGCGATCAGCGTATCGAGCAGCGCGATCATGTCCACGAACAGGTTCCACAGCATGATGCGGCGCCGGTCGCCCGGCCCGGCGCCGCGCGGCAGCACGCGCAGCACCATGTCGCGCGCGGCCTGGTGCTTCTCGGTCATCGCCGACTGGCGCCGGATCATGGTGCGATAGCAGTCCTCCAGGTCGTTGTCCACGTCGTAGAAGGCCGCGCGCGCCGCCACGTATTCGGCGGTGGCGAACAGGGCCAGCGACAGCGCCTGCTGCTCTTCGCGCAGGTTGGACAGGCGGCTGACCAGGGTGCTGAACAGCAGGTAGAACAGCCCGCCGCCCAGCGTGGCCGCCGCATGCACGGCCGCTTCGTTCATCGTCAGCGGCGCGTGCATGGTCAGCGTCATCAGCAGCAGGCAGGCAAAGCCGATCTGGCTGCCCTTGCGCCCGAATACCGAGAACATGGAAAAGGCGAAGCACTGCGCGATGACGGCCAGCCAGATCGCCACCGGGTGGGACGAGGCGATGCCGGTCAGCGCCACGGTGGCCGTGCCCAGCAGGCTGCCGCCCAGCATCTCGTTGCGGCGGTGCCAGTGGGGGCCGGGCTGGTCGATGATGGCCACGCACAGCGCGCCGAAGGTGGCGGCCAGGCCCACCGCGTACTGGTTGAACAACCCGCCCAGCAGCAGCACCGGCGCGAGCATGCCCACCGCCTGCCGCACTCCGCCGAAGAAGAAATGGCTGTAGACGAAGCGGTGCAGGTGGGTCAGGCGCAGATCCATGGGCAACCGGCGTGGTAAGGATGCCGCACAGTATAGGGAATCGGCCGGGCCGCATTTGCCGAACTTTGCGCAACCCTGTAAAGTCTGTCGCCTTGCCGCCGTTCCGGGATCCCGGGCGGGGGCGCTGACAAGCTGCTGCCCGGGCCATCATCCGGGCAGATGCGCCAGTCTTTTTATCTTGCCTGCGGCCCCGCCAAAAGCGATGGTGCCGGGGCTTCCGTTTCGATCCAGAGCGTCCCCGTTTCCATGCCGGAAGGGGCGCGTGCGATGCGTTCTCGACGAACGCGGGCCGGATCGGCAGGGTGTCCGGGTGGAGCGGCTCCGTGAGCCGCAAAGCGCCGGGTCATGCTGCCGCAGCCGGGCCGATTCAGGCTGCCGCCGCAATCCGGGCGGGCAGCGGTCGGGGGGGCAAAGCCGGTTATGAAAGGAATTTCATGGAACTCAATGGCGCCGACATCGTCGTGCGCTGCCTGGCCGAAGAAGGCGTGGAACACGTTTTCGGCTATCCGGGCGGCGCTGTGCTGTACATCTACGACGCAATCTTCAAGCAAGACAAATTCCAGCACGTGCTGGTGCGCCACGAACAGGCCGCCGTGCACGCCGCCGACGCGTATTCGCGCTCCTCGGACAAGGTAGGCGTTTGCCTGGTCACCAGCGGGCCGGGCGTGACCAATGCCGTCACCGGCATCGCCACGGCCTACATGGACTCCATCCCGATGGTGATCATCACCGGCCAGGTGCCCACGCACGCCATCGGCGAGGACGCCTTCCAGGAGTGCGACACCGTGGGCATCACCCGGCCCTGCGTCAAGCACAACTTCCTGGTGCGCGACGTCAAGGACCTGGCCGAGACCCTGCGCAAGGCATTCCACATCGCGCGCACCGGCCGCCCCGGCCCGGTGCTGGTGGACATCCCCAAGGACGTGACCGTGGCGCATTGCAAGTTCACGCCCAAGCGCGGGGACATCGTCATGCGCTCCTACGCGCCGGTGGTCAAGGGGCACCAGGGCCAGATCAAGAAGGCCGTGCAGATGCTGCTCTCGGCCGAGCGGCCGATGATCTACACGGGCGGGGGCGTGATCCTGTCCGATGCCTCGGCCGAACTGGCGCGCGTGGTCGAGCTGCTGGGCGCGCCCTGCACCAACACGCTGATGGGCCTGGGCGCGCTGCCGGCCAGCAACCCCCACTACCTGGGCATGCCGGGCATGCACGGCACCTACGAGGCCAACATGGCCATGCAGCACTGCGACGTGCTGCTGGCCATCGGCGCGCGCTTTGACGACCGGGTGATCGGCAATCCCAGGCACTTCGCCCAGAATCCGCGCAAGATCATCCACATCGACATCGACCCCTCGTCGATTTCCAAGCGGGTGCGCGTGGACGTGCCCATCGTGGGCAACGTCAAGGACGTGCTCAACGACCTGATCGCGCAATACGAGGCCACGCCGGCCGATGCGCGGCCCACCAAGGCCACGCTGGCGCGCTGGTGGCAGCAGGTCGAGGGCTGGCGCGACAGGAAGTGCCTGGCCTATGCCGCCTCGGACGAGCTGATCAAGCCGCAGTTCGTGGTCGAGAAGCTGTGGGAAGTGACCGGCGGCGAGGCCTTCGTCACCTCGGACGTGGGCCAGCACCAGATGTGGGCGGCGCAGTACTACCGCTTCAACAAGCCGCGCCGCTGGATCAACTCGGGCGGGCTGGGCACCATGGGCGTGGGCCTGCCCTACGCCATGGGCGTGCAGATGGCCAACCCGGGCCAGGACGTGGCCTGCATCACGGGCGAGGCCTCCATCCAGATGAACATCCAGGAGCTCTCGACCTGCCAGCAGTACCACCTGAGCCCGAAGATCATCTGCCTGAACAACCGCTACCTGGGCATGGTGCGCCAGTGGCAGCAGATCGACTACGGCTCGCGCTATTCCGAGTCGTACATGGACTCGCTGCCCGACTTCGTCAAGCTGGCCGAGGCCTACGGCCACATGGGCATCCGCGTGGAAAAGCCCGCCGACGTCGAGCCGGCGCTGCGCGAGGCCTTCCGGCACAAGGACCGGCTGGTGTTCCTCGACTTCATCACCGATCGCACCGAGAACGTCTGGCCGATGGTCAAGGCCGGGCGCGGGTTGACCGAGATGCTGCTCGGTTCGGAAGATCTGTAGGAGCGAGAACATGAAACACGTGATTTCCGTGCTGATGGAAAACGAGCCCGGCGCGCTCTCGCGCGTGGTGGGGCTGTTCTCGGCACGCGGCTACAACATCGAGACGCTGACCGTGGCGCCGACCGAGGACCCGACGCTTTCGCGCCTGACCGTGGTCACGATCGGTTCGGACGAGGTGATCGAGCAGATCACCAAGCACCTGAACCGGCTGGTGGACGTGGTCAAGGTGGTGGACCTGACCGAGGGCGCGCACATCGAGCGCGAGCTCATGCTGATCAAGGTGCGCGCGGTCGGCAAGGAACGCGAGGAGATGAAGCGCATGGCCGACATCTTCCGCGGCCGCATCATCGACGTGACCGACAAGTCCTACACCATCGAGCTGACCGGCGTGCAGGAAAAGATCCAGGCCTTCATCGACGCGCTGGACCGCAGCGCCATCCTGGAGACCGTGCGCACCGGCGTATCGGGCATCGGGCGCGGCGAGCGGGTGCTCAAGCTCTAGGGGCCGGCGCAATCCGGCGATTCATACCAACAACGACGACATCGAACATTCGACATTCAGGAGAGGTTTTTCATGAAGGTTTTCTACGACAAGGATTGCGATCTGTCCCTGGTCAAGGGCAAGACGGTTGCCATCATCGGCTACGGCTCGCAGGGCCATGCCCATGCGCTGAACCTGCACGACTCGGGCGTGAAGGTGGTGGTGGGCCTGCGCCGCGGCGGCGCCTCGTGGAACAAGGCCGCCAACGCCGGCCTGCAGGTGCAGGAAGTGGCCGAGGCCGTCAAGGCCGCCGACGTGGTCATGATGCTGCTGCCCGACGAGAACATCGCCCAGGTGTACAAGTCGGAAGTGGCGCCCAACATCAAGGCCGGCGCGGCGCTGGCCTTCGCCCACGGCTTTAACGTGCACTACGGCCAGGTCGTGCCGCGCGACGATATCGACGTCATCATGGTCGCGCCCAAGGCGCCCGGCCACACCGTGCGCAGCACCTACAGCCAGGGCGGCGGCGTGCCCCACCTGGTGGCCGTCTACCAGGACAAGTCGGGCGCGGCGCGCGACATCGCGCTGTCCTACGCCAGCGCCAACGGCGGCGGACGTGCCGGCATCATCGAGACCAACTTCCGCGAAGAGACCGAAACCGACCTGTTCGGCGAGCAGGCCGTGCTGTGCGGCGGCACCGTCGAGCTGATCAAGGCCGGCTTCGATACGCTGGTCGAGGCCGGCTACGCGCCCGAGATGGCCTACTTCGAGTGCCTGCACGAGCTCAAGCTGATCGTGGACCTGATCTACGAGGGCGGCATCGCCAATATGAACTACTCGATCTCGAACAACGCCGAGTTCGGCGAGTACGAGACCGGCCCGAAGATGATCACCGAGGACACCCGCCGCGCCATGCGCGAGGTGCTCAAGGACATCCAGACCGGCGAGTACGCCAAGAAGTTCATCCTGGAGAACGCCGCCGGCGCCCCCACGCTGACCTCGCGCCGCCGCATCAACGCCGAATCGCAGATCGAGCAGGTCGGCGCCAAGCTGCGCGCCATGATGCCCTGGATCGCCGCCAACAAGCTGGTGGACCAGAGCAAGAACTGATCCGTGCTGGCCGCCCGTGTCCGGCCGCTGCGGCCTGACGGGCAGCTCGCGCGGCCGGCCGCGGCGCCGGCCAGGCTACTACGGGAGGCGCCTGCCTCCCGTAGTGCTTTATCCGCCCCGCGCGGCGCGTGCGCGACGGCGGCGGCGCGGTTTCTTGTTAATCTTCACCCCTGATGAACAAGCCCGCCTACCCCCATCCCCCCATCGCGCGCGAAGGCTGGCCCTTCGCCGGCGGCATGCTCGCGCTTGCCTTGCTGGCCACGCTGGTCTGGGGCTTTGCCGCCGCCTGGTTCCTGTGGCTCATCGCCGGCCTGGCGCTGCTGTGCCTGCGCGACCCGGCCCGGCTGGCGCCCGATGCGCCCGGCGCGGTGCTGGCCCCGGCCGATGGCCGGGTCATCGGCATCGAGCCGGCGCGCGACGAGTTCTCCGAGCGCGATGCGCTGCGCATCAGCCTGCTGGTGGGCCCCTTCGTCTCGCCGGCCTGCCGCGCGCCGGTGGGCGGCACGCTGGCGGGCCTGGCGCACGAGCCGGGCGGCTACGGCGATACGCGGCGCGCGCGCGCCATGCTGGAGAACGACCGCACGGCCCTCTTGATCGACGGCGTGCAGGGCCATCGCATCACCTGCGTGCTGGTGGCCGGCCCGCTGGCCCGGCGCGTGGCCTGCCAGGTGCGCGAAGGCGACGCCCTGGCGCGCGGCCAGCGCTGCGGCTACACGCCGCTGGGCTCGCGCGTGGACGTCTACCTGCCGCGCCAGGCCCGCCCGCGCGTGGCCGTGGGCGACAAGGTCACCGCCACCAGCACCGTGCTGGCCGACCTGCCCCTTATCGAATCCCAGAGCTGACACCATGCCCAACGCTTCCTTTCGCGATCCCGAACGCCGGCACCGCGGCATCTACCTGCTGCCCAATGCCTTCACCACGGCGGCGCTGTTCGCCGGCTTCTATGCGGTCGTGCAGGCCATGAATGGGCGCTTCGAGGCCGCCGCCATCGCCATCTTCGTGGCCATGGTGCTCGACGGCATGGACGGGCGCGTGGCGCGGCTGACCAACACGCAATCGGCCTTCGGCGAGCAGTACGACTCGCTGTCGGACATGACCTCCTTCGGCGTGGCGCCGGCGCTGGTCATCTACGAATGGGCGCTCAACGACCTGGGGCGCTGGGGCTGGCTGGCCGCCTTCGTCTACGTGGCCGGCGCGGCGCTGCGGCTGGCGCGCTTCAATACCAACATCGCGGTCATCGACAAACGCTTCTTCCAGGGGCTGCCCAGCCCCGCGGCCGCCGCGCTGGTGGCCGGCTTCGTCTGGCTGGCGGTGGACAACCGCCTGTCCATGACCAGCCCGGTGCTGGCCTGGACGGCCTTCGGACTGACGCTGTATGCCGGCGTGTCCATGGTCAGCAACGCGCCGTTCTACAGCGGCAAGTCCTTCGCGCTGGGGCGCAGCGTGCCCTTCTGGGTGATCCTGGTGGTGGTGGCGGTGTTCGTGTTCGTCTCCAGCGATCCGCCCATCGTGCTGTTCGGCCTGTTCGTGGTGTACGGCCTGTCGGGCTGGGTGGCGTGGGGCTGGCGCTGGAACCGCGCGCGGCGCCTGCAGATGGGGCGGCGCGGCGAGGGCTAGCTGTGAAGTGTCAAGAGGTTATATCCATCCAGATTGAG
>NZ_JBANET010000037.1:0-15985 GCF_037026685.1 Orrella sp. JC864
AGGGGTGACGTATGGCGGCCATCATCGCGGCAGTTGTCGGCTTCATCTTCCTGGCGTGGTTCCTGCGCCGGCTGTTCCCTGCGCTGTTCGCTGCCGTGATCGTTGTGGCCGCTCCCGTCTGGCTGGTCGGCGGCCTGCTGCTCGATCTGCTGCGCCGGCCGCTGGCCTTCCTGCGGCCGCTCGGCCTCGGCCTGGCCCGCCTGGTCGGCTTCGTCCTGGTGCTGCCGCTGCTGCCCTTCATCTTCGCCTGGTCGTTCTTTGCGGAGCTGTGGCGGCAGTTCCGGCCGGTCAAGTCCAGCGCCCCGGCTCCGGCCGAGACCAAGACGCCGATACAGGCGGCGACACAACGCACTGCGGACGTGATCGACCTGTGCGCGTTCCGCCAACGGCGCAGCAAAGAGTAAAGCGGATTTGTGCGTTTGAGTTTTTGAGAAAATGAATTTAGCGGCTAAAGGGGCCGCCCCTCAAGTGTCAATATGGGCCGGAAAACGCGCAAGCGTTCCCGGCCTTTTCTTCGTCTGTTCCCTGCCCGTTCGCGCTGCGGCGGCTGATCTTGACACTTAAGGGGCCGATCACTCGCCGCTGCCGGGCTTCACCTCGGCCGCCGGCGGCGTGATGCGGGCCAGCAGCGCAGCCGATTGTTCCTTGAGCGTGTCGAGCTGCCCGGCCAGGCGGGCGGCTTCCTCGCGGGCCTGTGCGGCCGCCTTCGTGGCCTGGTCGGCGTCCTGGTGCGCCTTGTCTAGCTCCGTGCGCAGCTCGCCGGCGCGGCGCTCGATCTCCTCGGCGCGGGCCTCGGCGGTGTGCGCCTGCTCCTGGGCGGCGGCCAGTTGGCCGCGCAGCTCGTCGGCTTCGCCGCGTGCGGCCGCTTCGGCGGCCTCGATGGACGCCAGGCGGGATTGCAGTTCCTCGACCTGGGCGGCCAGGCGGTCGGCAAGCTCGGTGGCCTCGGCCCGGTCGGCTTCCAGGTCGGCGCGGGCCTTGTCTAGTGCCTCGCGCTCGGCGGCTAGGCGGTTGTTCGCCATTTCCAAGGCCACGGCCCACAAGTCGCTGCCCAGCTCGGCCAACTTCTCGGTGATCGCCTGGGGGGCCGGCTCGCGTAGCGGCGTGGCCTGGGCGGCCTGGCGGGCCTTCCACTCATTCAGCACTGGGCTGATAGTCGTATAGCTGCCGCCGGTGATCTGGCGGATGGCCTCAAGCGTTGGGCGCTGGCCCTCGGCGGCGATCTGGTCAGCGGCTGCAAGGATTTGCTCTTTGGTGACGGCCATCTGTAAAACCTCTGTAAGTTGTAATATGTTGTATGATACTACTACATACTACAATTTACAAGGCTACAACTCGCCAAGCCTTACACCGGCCGCCACCTGGTCGCGGATCGGCCCAGCTCCGGCCCCTGGGAACCCGCCCGAACATGCCGACCGCATAGAACGCCCACAGAGGCGTTTTCAGGGGTGGGGGTAGGCTGACCCCTTGGCTGACCCCTTCCGCGTCGTGTGGCGCGATTCTGGCGGCTCTTGCCCTGCTCCGGTGCGTAGACCGTTGCAGCGGCTCCCCGCCCCCTTCTTGGCGTTCAACCTTTACGGCCTTGCAGGCAGCGCAGTCGTTCAGGATGGGCGCAGGCGGTGGGCTTGCCTCGATCCTTTACTGACAAACCCTTAGCGGCCTTTCAGGCGGCGCAGGGGCTTGGCTTGGGCTGAGGGGGTGGAGCTGGCACCGTCGCGGCTTGCCGCGACCTGGTAAGAGTCACTGGCCGCAGGCCAGGCATTTTTGAGCGGCCACCGGCCGCGATAGGCCGACGCGAAGCGGCGGGGCGAAGGGAGCGAAGCGACCGGAGGGTAGGCGCGCCCGTAGGGCGCTTGCGGCGGTTCGATTTGGCCGAGACTTATGCACAAGCCAGGCGGGTTTTAAGAGTTTTAATATGTTTTAAAGAGTTTTAGCCGGGAAAAGTGCGATTTTTCGCTTATGAATCAATGGGTTACGAATGTGCCAGGTGTGTAATGTACGGGTTCCGGTGTGCAAAGTACGGAATCGGGTGGGTAATGTACGGGTTCCGGTGTGCAAAGTACGGGCTATCCACAGGTCAAAGGGTCGGAACCAGTCAAAGCGGGGTTTAGCTAAACTTTTGGCGGACTCGTGGCCCTCTCCCTCCGTACATTACACACCGGCAGGCGGTGGCAGCTCTGCATCGGCATGGTCGCGGTGGGTCATCACCAGCAGCGGGCCGCCCTGCCCGGCTTCCTCGCGCAGCTCGTACTCCGGCAAGTCGTTGGCCTGGATGATCTTGCGCAGCAGGCGGCAGAACTCTTTGAACGTGCCTGCGCTGCCGCTGCGGTCGTAGATCGTCTGGAAGGCCCACTTTGCGGCGCTCTTGCCCGCTGCGCGGCGAGCTAGGCGATAGATGAAACGGCCAATGCCTGGGTCTATCAGGAAGTAGTCGGGATGCACGGTCAGCACGTCCGGGTTCTTGCCCTCGGTGATCTCGCGGTACATCCAATCGGCCAGCTCGATCTCGATGTATTCGGGCTTGCCGCTCTCGCTCTTGATGACCTTGTAGCGGCTAATTAGGGCCTCGCCCTCGGATACCGTCACCGTGCGGCCGTTCTTGGCCTTCCTGGTGCGCTGAACCGCAACGTGCGTGGTGTTGAGCCGGATGCAGGTTTCCACCAGGTCATCTTTCTGTTTGCCGCCGTCCGCTCGTCGGCAGAACTTCAACACGTCCGCAACGTGCGGCCGGAACACGCGGCCAGGCTTCGCTCCCTTCCCTTCCCTGTAGCGGTTCATTGACTCTGTGAGGTGGGACACGGCCATTAACACCAAGTCGTAATCCCACACCGAAGCCATGCCGGCCGCGCCTGCCGACACGGTGACATGACCATCGGGCAGGGTATAGCGAATGACATCACCCGCTCGCCTGTCCTTCTTGGAAAGGCGAAACACGGCCACGTCCATGATGCTGCGGCTGTCTTTGGTGCCAACGTCATAGAGCGTCGGGACAAAGAAGTCCGGCTGTTCGTCTCCCCTCGGCGGCTTTCGGATGCTCGATGCGGGGGGGGCCGATTTAACGGAGCCGGAACCGCGCTCACGCTCGGCCCTAGCTTCTTCCTCGCGCAGTCTGGCGGCGGCTTGCTCCCAGGATTCACCCGGCCTGGCGGCCGCCTCGATGCGCCGCCGCTGGCTCTGCTCTCGCATCTGCTCGATGCGGCCTAGCAGGTCGTCGGTTATCAAGCTGCCGATCTGCTGCGGGCCGTTGTTGCGCTTGGTCATGTGCTCCCCTTTTAGCGGCTAAAGCATCGCAAATGCTCATTTACGATTGTCCGTATTTCTGCAAAAGCAGCTCGCGCACCTCGTCGGCGATCTTTGTGCCGCGCATTGCGCATTGCGCCTTGATCGAGCGGTGCAGGCTCTCCGGCACGTCGATGGTGAGGCGCTTCATCGGCTCCGGCCCCTCGGCCGGAACACGGCTTTCCACCCAGGCATCGGCCGCCACCGGCGCGGGCTTGGCGGTCGGCTTGGTGCCAATCGAAATCTTCTTCGTGCTCATCGTGCGAACTCCATCAGCTCGGCCGCTACGGCCTCAATCTCGGCCGCTGCCGGCCCTTCCTGGTCAATCTCATGAACGGCCAGCCCTTGCGCGGCCGCTTCGGCGAACACCACGCGCTGCGTGATGGCGGCCGCCAGCGCCGGCACCGGATAGGCCGCCAGCGCCTCGCCCACGTCGCGGCCGATTGCCGTATTTGCGATTTTGCGATTAACCACAAAAGCGGCTTTCAGGCCCTCTTTGTAGACGCGGGCCTCGTCGATCAGCTTCACCACTTCGTCAGCCGCCCAAATGTCGTAGGGCGAAGGCTGCACCGGGATCAGCACCACGTCGGCGGCCATGATGGCCGACCGTGCCAGGTCGGTAACTCGCGGGGGGCCGTCGATGATGATGTGGTCGTAGCCGTGGCCGATCTGGCCGATTTCCTTGTGGACGGTCGCCCTGGGCAGGCCCACCACGGAAAACAGCGGCTCGCCCTCGCGGGCTGCGGCCCAATCCAATGCGCTGCCCTGGGGGTCGGCGTCGATCAGCAGCACCCGCGCCCCGGTGCGGGCCAGGCTGGCCGCCAGGTTCACGCTAAGGGTGGTTTTGCCTACCCCGCCTTTCTGGTTCAAGAGTCCGATAATCATGTTTTCACCCTTTCCGCGTTTGCGTGATTGTTATTTTACGGAAAATCGTAAAACATGCAAGCGGTTCAGGGCTGGCCTTTTTCGGTTCGCCGCCGGGTCAGCTCGGCCCGCATCCAGGCGGAGGCCTCGGCCATGTCCTCGCGCAGCCCGGCCAGCTCGCCGGGGGTCAGCGCCCGCACCCGCCGGCGTTCCCGCTCCTGGTCGGCCAGCTCGCCGGGCCAGCTCGCCAGCTCGTCATCGGGCAGGGCCGCCAGGATTTGCGGCAGGCTCTGCGTTCGATACGGCGGCAGCGGCAGGTCATTCGCCGGGCCTTCGTCATCAAGGAATGCCGGTTCTTCCTTGCGTTCATCCTCGCCGGCCGCTGCCAGGGCATCCCCCTCGCTCAAAGCATCTTCGATGAACGCGCCGCGCCTGGCTGCGTCGGCTCGGCTCGTCGTTTCCTGGCTGCGTAGCGCCCGGTAAAGGGTGGCCCGATGCACGCCTAGCAGCTCTGCAACCTCGCCGGCTGTGCGCCCCTGGGCCAGCAGGTCGCGGGCGTGCTCGATCTTGCCGGCCGAAAGGGTAGGGCGGCGGCCGAATTGCACGCCGCGCCGCTTGGCCGCTTCGCGGCCGCTACGGGTGCGGTCGATGATTAGGGAACGCTCGAACTCGGCAATGCCGGCAAACACTGTTAGCACCATGCGGCCCGCCGGCGTCGTGGTATCTGCCCAGGGCTCGGCCAGGCTGCGCAAGCCCGCGCCGGCCGCCTGGATGCGCTCGGCTATGTCCAGCAAGTCGCGGGTGCTGCGGGCCAGCCTGTCCAGGCGCGTAACCGTCACCACGTCGCCGGCGCGCAGGTGGTCGAGCATCCGGGCCAGCTCCGGCCGCTTCGCGTGGGTGCCGGTGATCTTCTCGGCAAAGATGCGCGTGCAGCCGGCCGCGTGCAGCTCGTCGCGCTGATTCCTCAAGTCCTGGTCATCGGTCGATACCCTGGCGTAGCCGATCAGCAGCCGCCCGCTTTCCAGGTCGAGCGTGCCGGGGTCGTGTTTGTCTCTCATGGCGTCCCCATCATGTTGCAAATATCATCGCACATTGTAGAACATTTGCGACTGACTTTTGCAACGTCTCGCCGCCAGGGAAAACGGAGCGGGGTGGGGGCTGTCGCAAAACTTAGGACATGTGCAACAGAGACAGGAAAGTCTTTTTGGATACACAAGCGTGTATCCATGAGATACTGTCACACTATGTCGAGCAAAGACGTTGGCCTCCGTATCCGTGTTGAAAGGGAACTCCGCGAGGCGTTCCAAGGGGCCTGTCTGGCTGAAAATCGGAATGCCTCGGAAGTGCTGCGCGAGTTCATGCAGGCATTCGCCGACCGGCACCAAGGCGGCTTGCAACCGGATATGTTCGCGGCACCGGCAGCCAGAAAGCCACGTCGATCAACCAAGAGAAAAGCGATATGAGCCAATTCAATTCTTTGGAAATGTGCGCAGGGGCAGGGGGCCAGGCACTCGGCCTGGAAATGGCAGGCTTCGATCATGCTGCCCTGGTCGAACTGGAACCGGCGGCGTGTGCCACGCTGCGCCTGAACCGTCCCGCTTGGAACGTCATCGAGGACGATTTGCGCCGCTTCGATGGCCGCCCCTATCAAGGCATCGACCTGGTAGCTGGTGGCGTGCCATGCCCGCCGTTCTCCAAGGCAGGAAAGCAGCTCGGCGCGAAGGATGAGCGCGACTTGTTCCCCGAAGCTATCCGCCTGGTCGATGAGTGCCGCCCGCAAGCCGTGATGCTGGAAAACGTGCGCGGCCTGCTCGATGCCGTTTTTGACGACTACCGGAACAAGGTTGAAAAGCAGCTCAAGAAATTGGGCTATGTGCCTGGCTGGCGGCTGTTCAACGCCTCGGATTACGGCGTATCACAACTGCGCCCGCGCGTGGTGTTCGTCGGCATCCGCAAAGACCTGGCTAGCGGCTTCGCCTGGCCGGAACCGCTGCCAAACAACCCGCCGACCGTGGGCGAGCTGCTGCACGATCTCATGGCCGCGAATGGCTGGCGCGGCGCTGACCGCTGGCGCGAACAAGCAAATGCCATTGCGCCTACGCTGGTTGGTGGCTCCAAGAAACACGGCGGGCCTGACCTTGGGCCGACCCGCGCAAAACGCGCCTGGGCCGCCCTGGGCGTCGATGGCATGGGCCTGTGGGACGATGCCCCGCCCCGCGACTTTGTGGGTATGCCGCGCCTGACGCCGCGCATGACGGCCCGCATTCAAGGTTTCCCCGATGATTGGCAGTTCTCCGGCCGCAAGACAGCCGCCTATCGCCAGATCGGCAACGCCTTCCCGCCACCAGTGGCCGCCGCTGTGGCCCGGCAAATCTTCGCAGCACTGTCCGTCAAACGCATTTACAAGGTGGCGTGATGAGTGTTCCCGCCGAGTTCTCGGAAGCCCGCAAAGCATTCCATGCAAAGCTGTTGGAAACAACGCTGACTATCAACGGCGCTGGCGTGGTGAGCAACGCTGATAGCAGCAACACTACGAGCAAGGCGATTGCCAAGGGCATTGCCGATCTGCTCAAAGCTGAAACCATCGGCGAACGCATCGCGGGCCAGACTTCGGGCAACCAGTTTGAAAGTATCTGCGCGGCCTTCGTGCGGGAAACCTTCCTCAAGCTCGGCCACCTCCGGCCCGGCATTTGGGACGTGCATCAAGTCTCCGGCCGCAACCGCCTGGAAATTGCCCGTTATGAGCAATACGCGCACCTGGTCGCGCTCGACCGGGCCGCCAAGGCCGATGCCGAACTGGCGGCCGCCCTGGGCAGCGACTACACCATCACGCCGGATATTGTGGTGGTGCGCGACACCGAGGACGACAGCGCCATCAACGCCCCGGCGCTCCTGGTCGATGACAGTGTGACCACGCTTGCCAGCCTGCGGAAGAAAAACGGCGGCCTGCCGCTGCTGCACGCCAGCATTTCATGCAAATGGACGATTCGCAGCGACCGGGCGCAAAACGCCCGTTCCGAAGCGTTGAACCTGGTGCGTAACCGCAAGGGCCGTCTGCCTCATGTTGTGGTCGTCACGGCCGAACCGACACCAAGCCGCCTTGCCTCTATCGCCTTGGGAACCGGGGACATTGATTGCGTGTATCACTTCGCCCTGTATGAGCTGCAAGCCACGGTAGAAGCCTTGGGCATGACCGACGCGGCCGACATGCTGGCCGTGATGGTCGATGGCAAGCGCCTGAAGGACATTTCAGACCTGCCGCTTGACCTGGCAGTGTGAGCCATGACGGGCGGCCAGCGCGAACAGGACGAGGCCGAAGCCACGGCCGACCCGGCCTATATTCAGCACGCACGCGAAGTCGCGGCGCGGGCCATGATCGAAGGCAGCGGGAACGTCTACGCCGACCTTGGGCACGACAACGCCGACGAAATGCTGGTCAAGGCGCGGTGCGTGGCCCGGATCGCGGTTGCAATCGAGGCGCGGCAATGGTCGCACGAGCAAGTGGCCGACGCCCTGGGCCTGCCGTCGGCCGAGCTGACCGAGCTGCTGGCCGGCCGGTTCCGGGCGTATTCTGTCGATGACCTGGAACGCCTCGCGTCGAGAATCGAAAAATGACAAGGGCGGCCACTGGCCGCCCTTGTCGTTCCTGGTGCAACTCTACCGGCTGCGCTCGATCAGCTCGCGGGCAACTGCCAAGGCGGTGCCGATCGGCACGGCTTGGGTAAAGGCGGCATCGGAATGACTGACCACGCCGACCGCCTCACCTCTCGCGTTGACGACAAGCCCGCCGGAATTGCCGCCCGTAACGGGCGCGTCGATCTGTAGTGCTTCATCAGCGGAGAACCTGGCGCTTGCGGCATACCGGCTCACAATGCCCGCGCTCACGCTGAATCCACGGCCGCTAGGTGCGCCAATCGTCAATACCGGCTGGCCTTGAATTGGCATGGTTCCGGTCTTGATCGGCTGGCCGGGTTCGCTGACGCGCAACACGCCCACGTCGCGCCGTAGGTCAAGGCCGATCACCTCGGCATCCAGCCAGCGCCCGGCGGCTGTCTGCACGCGATAGCCGCTCTTGCCGTCGATGACGTGGGCGGCGGTAAGGACATACCGGCCATCTGCGATAAACGCGCCGCTGCCGATGGTCTGCCAGTGGCGCGGCTCCTGGTCGCGGCTTTTCAGCCAGAAGCGGACAGCGCCAAGGGCGGCCGTCGCCAGGTTGGATTGAACGCCAGGAACAAGCCAGACGCGGCTTTCATCGTCCGGCCTGGTGACAACGGGCAGGGCGGCAATGTTCACGGCAGACGGCATGACTTCGGGGATGATGCGCGGCCAGTCTGCGGCATCAGGCACGCCGTCGCCTGGGCCGCGCAAGGCGGCGGCGGTGATGCCTTCCGCAATGCTCCGGCTCCGGGCTGAATAGGCGTCGTTGTCATGTTCGGCGAAGCGGTAAAGGGCGTTTGCGTTCGCCTCGGTCGTGGCGACGGTGTAGCCCGCCACGGTCAAGGATGCGCCCGCCAGGATGTAGGCCGCCAGGGCGGCGCGTCGCCAGGTCTGCGCTTTCATCGTGCGCCCTCCTGGTCGGCGGGCGGCTGGATGGTGCCGTCCATGATGGCATCGCGCACGGCCACGTCGCCGGCATTGAGCCATCCGGCGTGCGTCCGGTATGCGTGCCAGAACACGACGCCGGTGCCGATCAGGACGGCCAGCGAAAGGGCAAAGGTAATCCGATATTTCGTTAGCTCGCGGCGGGTGCCGCCGGTAACATTGGAAGTAGCCATGTTCACCTCTCTGTCAGGTGGTCGTGGTCAGGTGTCCAGGTCCGGTTGCCGCCGGCCTGGGCACCGCTTTAGCGGCTAAAGCTGCGGGACTGCTCCCGGTCGCGGGCCGCTTTCTCCTTGAACCGTTCCGCGATCTCGCGGGCGCGGGCCTCTTTCACCTGGTCGCCCTTCTCGTTGTCCCGGTTCAATTCCTTTGCCAGCATCCTTGCTTGCTGTCCGTTGATCTCGTCCAGCTCGACTTTCTGGCCTGCGTCCAGCTCGACGCCCTGGGCCTGTTGCTTGCCGGCCGGCTGTTCGGCCTCGATGCCCTGGGATGCCAGCTCGGCCGCTTTGCCGTGACGTTCTAGCCGCTCCTGGTCTTTCGCCTCGCGCCGCTGCTGCGCCTGCTCGATCTGCTTGGCGTAGCTTTGGGCCAGCTCGTCGTTTGTCGGCTCTGTGCGTTCTTCGCTCATCGTCTTTCCTCCTGTCGTCAATACCCGCGTCCGCTATCGCGGCCGCGCTCCTGCTCGCGCTGCCGCTGCCGGCTGCGCGTGATCTCCTGCGGGTTGCGTGCATACCTGTCGGCAAGCTCGCGCTGCATCTTGTCCAGCTCGACGGCCTGGCGCTCCTTGGGCATTGCGTTGAACCGCTCGATGCGTTCGCGCAGCTCGGCCGGCAGCTCGCGCCAGGCGCTCGGGTTGCGGTCGGTGTAGCCTGCAAAGCCCGCCTGCCGCTTCACGGCCAGCGCCTTGAACTGTCCGACTTCCTGGCGTGCGGCCAGCTCGGCCCGTTTGCGGTCTTGCTCGCTGACCTGGACGGCCGCCGGGCGCTCCGGCTCGGCCTTGGCCTGGGACGGCTGCGACAGGCCAGCAAAGGCCCGGCGCTGGCCTTCCTGCATGATTGCTGCGGCGTGGTGCCGTGGATCTTTCCCGGCCGCCTGAAACTCCTGTGCCACGGCAAGCTGCGCACGGGCCACGTCTAGGGCCAGGCCGCCGCCAGCCGCCTCGGCACGCTCGACACTGGCCCGGAATCCGGCCAGGGCGTCGGGGGCCTGCTGCTCGGCTTGCGGGCGTGGCTGCGAGGCGGCCAGCTCGCCGCGCTCCTGGGCCACCTTCTGGCGGAACCGCTCGGCGATTTCCCGCGCCTTGCGTGCTTTCTCGTCCTCTGGCGTGCTCTCGACCTGCTGCTGCGGCATGGCTGGCTTGCCGGCAATGTCGGTGGCCGGGATGAGGTCGGGACGGCCGTGGCGTTCCAAGCCTCGGCGCAGGGCATCGCGCATCCGGCCCGCCAGGTGGGCCACCTTGGCCCGGCCGCGCTCGACCCAGCGCCGCAACACGCTTTCGCCGTCGAAGCCGCGCTGTTCTGCGAAGTCTGGCAGATAGTCCAGCGTGCTTTCCTTCGGCCGCTGTCGGCCCATCACCTGGGCCAACTTGCCGGCGGCCAGTTCCTCGGCAGTCTGCACGTGCCAGGTGTTGCGCTCCACCATCCGCCCATCGGGCAGGCGCACGGTTTCAGAGCCGCCATGTTCCAGGCCGATACGGTCGCCTCGCTTCGCCCCGCTGGCCGCAATGGCGCGTTCAAGATCGACGCCCCAAATGGTGTGCCGTTCGCCCTTGTCGTTCTCCAGCGTTGCGAAGTAGGACAGGCCGTTTTTCGGGTCGTGCTCGTAGGGCGCTGCGCCGTGATCGACCAGGCGGCCCGCCCGGCGGTCGGTGAAGTCATCAGCGCCGGCAAACAGGGTCACGGCTTCGCGGTGGCGGGTCATGCCAACATAGGCCAGGCTGCGATCCATGCCGGGGGTCGCCAGCAGATAGGCGCGATCCACGGTCACGCCCTGGGCCTTGTGGATCGTGACGGCGTAGCCGTGATCGACGGCCGCATATTGCGCGGCCTGGAACCGGCGGGCTTCGCCGCTGTCCAGGCGCACGGCCAGGCTTCCATCTTCCGAATGCTCGACGGTGCCAAGAGTGCCGTTCTTCACGCCAAGGTCGCGGTCGTTTTTCAGGAACACGATGCGGTCGCCTGGGGCAAATTCCCGGCCGCCGCGCTCGGTCATAAAGCGGGCCGTGCCGCGCAGCTCGCCGCGTTCTTTGCGGGCCTGGCGCACGGCTTCATTGAGCGCCTGCACGTCCTTATTGCTGTGCGCAAGGATGATCTGGCTACCCTTGCCCTGGTCGCCCACATACGCGGCCGCCAGGGCCTCGCGTGCGGCCTCGCGGCTGTCGTGAATCTGCACATGCCCGCGCTCGGCATATGCGGCAAGGCCATCGGCAACGGAGCCGCGTGCAAGCTCCTGTCCGGCGGCCCGCGCCCATGCTTCTTTCTGGCGTCGAACCTCTGTGATTTCCGCCGCGCCGACATGCTGCACAACGCCCCGGAATGCTGCACCGGCTTCGATAGCGGCAAGCTGCTTGTCGTCGCCCAGCAGGACGACTTTTGCCCCGGCCTGCTCGGCGGCTTTCAGCACGCGGCCAAGCTGGCGGCTGCCGATCATGCCCGCTTCGTCGATCACCAGAACATCGCGGGAAGTGAGTTTGTCCTTTCCGTTCTTCCAGGCATATTCCAGGCTCGCCAGGGTGCGGCTTTCGATGCCGCTGCCGGCTTGCAATTCGTCGGCTGCCTTGCCGGCCAGGGCCGCGCCGCGCACGTTGTAGCCGGCCGCCTCCCACGCCTCACGGGCAACCTTCATGCTGAACGATTTGCCGGTACCGGCGTCACCGATCACCACGGCCAAACTGCCGGCCTGCGTGACGTGGCGCACGGCGTTTTTCTGCTCGTCCGAAAGGGTGCCGACTCCATCAATGGCGGCATTCACGATGGCCGTGGAAACGCCATGCTTGCCGCTGCTCGCCAGGCGCTCGGCGCTATCGACCATTGCCCGCTCGGTGTCGATCATTTCGCGGGTGGAGAACTTGGCCGGATGGCGGCCTATGGCCGGCTCCAATTCGATCAGGTGCGGCGAGTTTTCCAGCTTCGCTAGAAGCGCCTGGAACTGCTCGGCGTCATCAATGTAGCGGTTCAGCTCGGCGGCAATCTCCCGGCGGCTGAAAACCGCCTGGGTGGCCGTGATTTTGTCTAGGATGATTTCGGGCCGCTCGGTAATCTGGCGGGCTTGTTCCTGCCGGTCTGCGTTGTGCAGGTCGATGCGCTCCACGCCTTCCAGGCCGCGCCGCTGCATCGCCACAGCATCGGTGCCAATGTGACGGGTCGGGGTTAACTCGATGCCCTGGTCGGCATAGCTGCGGTGATCGACGCGGGCGCTAATGCCGGCCCGCTCCAAAGCCTCGTTTGTCAGCTCAGCCCACTCGCGGCGAATGTCGGTAATGTCGCCCTGGCTGGTGCCAGGAATGCCCGCCTTCTGCCTGTCCTTGTTCGCCAGCTCGATAACAGCCTTAGCGCCTAGCGTCCCATCCGCGCCAATGGTGCGCGTGGTCGCCAGCATATGAACGTGAAAATTCCGGTCGTCGCCTTCCCTGTCCGGGGCGTGGATGCAGACATCCACGGCAACGCCGTAGCGGTCGGCGATAGCCTGCCCCATGCGCGTTGCCAGCTCGCGCCGGTCGGCTTCGTTCAGCTCGTGCGGCAGGGCCGCCCGCCACTCGCGGGCCACTCGCGCATCTTTGCGCTTCTCGGCGGCTTCGGCGGCATTCCACAAGGCGCCGCGCTCGGGAACCGGCACGCCTGCGGGCGTGACGATCTCGGCCGACAGGACGCCGCCTTTCCGGGTGAAGTCGAACACTTCCCCGGTGCGCTCATCTACCAGCTTCGACGCAGACCGATAGGCGGCAGCAGCCACGGCGCTATGCCCGGCTGCCCTCCCTATCGTGTGCGTGTTCAGATGGTAGATGGCCATTTCTTCCCTTGGCGTTTTAGCCGCTAAAAAGGGGTGCCGGGGTATCCCCGGCCGCATGAGGGTTGCGCAGCAACCCGTAAGTGCGCATTTCGCTTCGCTCCATGACTATACCACCGCCGCGCCTTCCCTACCAGTGGTGCAACTGGTAAGATCATGGGTGCAATTCCGACCACAAACATAGGAGCGCGTACGATGGCACGTAAGACACTCGCAGAACGCAAAGCGGCAAAGGTCGCGGAGCTTCAAAAGATCAAGGCCGAGCTGGCCGAGCTAGAAGCAAAGTCGGCTGAAAGGATCGGCAAGATTGCCTTGGCTGCGGGCCTTGTTGATCTCGACCTGGACGACGACACGCTGAGAAAGGAGTTCGAGGCCATCGCCTCGAAGTTTCGCGGCCAGGAAAGCAAGCAAGCTGCATCGCCTTCGGCAGCGCCTGGCGCGGTCTGAGCGCGAGCTAGGAAGGTTTCGGATGAACGCCAGGAGAGAGGACGCACGGCGCAAGATTCAGCTTGGCGGCTTGGTCGTCAAAGCGGGGATGGCCGACTACCCGGCGGCGGTCGTGCTAGGGGCGCTGACGCTTGCTGCGAACGCGCTAAACGGGCCTAGTGCCGAAGCTGCCTTACAGCGTTTTCGTGAGGCCGGAGACAGGGCTTTTTCTGACGATAACGGAGCGGATGGCGGCAACCATCTGTAGCCGTATTTTTGCCTGACAGAGAGGTGAAATCATGGATTTGAGAGACATACTTGAACGGCTTTTGGCCGCTATTCTTGCCCTGTTTTTTGGGGCCTGGTGCGTGTCGATGGCTCCCGCCCACGCGAACATTTTTCCGGCTTGCGACCCAGCGACGGAAGGCGGTCGCTTCTTCGGTGACGCCGATGCTGACGCCTGGGTGGCGCGGGTCTGCGACGCGCAGAACTCCACTTATCAGACGTGGCAAGAACGCCTGCAAACGCTCGACCTAGGGCAGCAAGATTTGTCGATGGCAACCAATGCCGGCGATTGGCAAAGCTACCGGGAGAAGTGGGCCGAGCTTCTGCCGATCTTGAAAGAGATGGAAACGGCCGCAATGGCGAACCGAACCGCCACCGGCGCGGCACCGATTGTCAGTTTGTACCGCTCCGATCTTGCGTACTTCCTACAGAATGCCGGCCTTGGCACTGCGAACAGCTTGGAGGCGTTCAGCGAGCGCGTGATTGCCGGTCTTGACGGCGAGCGCCCGGCGGCTGCGGCTACGGCCGGGGTCAATGTAGTTCAGCAGTCGGTGACGCGGGGCGTCGAGTTCGTGCGCGGCCTGGCGGCCGTGGAGACGGACAAGGTTCTTGCAGAGTATCGGGCGAACACGGACGCCCGCATTGCGGAGCGAAACGAACAGCTCCAGGGAACCACCCTGAGCGGCTATTTCGGCGGCTTTGGTCGCCGCATCAGTGAGGTGAGCGCGGGCTGGCTGTTCATGCTCGTAACGGTGTGCTTCGGCGGCGCGTGGCTGGCCCATCGTCGCAAGCAAAACCCGGTGACAGTCGGCGTAGCTGTCGGGCTGGCTTACCTGGTTCCATCGGTCGGTATGGTGCTTCTGTTCGTGTTCCTGCCGTTCATTCCGGGATGGTTCGTCCTGGCTGCCACCGTAGCCGGAACGGTCGCCACTTATCTCAATGCCGGCAAGGTTTTCGCCTGGCTCGCGTCGGGGGTTGGCTATGATTCCCCGACTGGCCGGCGGCTGCGCGTGATTGGGGCCACTATCGACAATCTGCGCGGTACGCCTTCTGCCGCGCCGGCCGTGGCCGGCATAGCGCCGATAGCGGAGCTGGCCGAAGAAGCGAAAACGAACACGCACGGCTCCGCCCGCTGGGGCACGGTCGAGGAAATGCGCCAGGGCGGCCACCTAGTCGCGCCAGGAAAACCGGCCGGCTTCGCCTTGGGTCGTGTGCCGGCTGCGCCGGCTGGCCTGGATGCCCGTTTCCGCTTTACCGGCCACGTGGTGACGGTCGCGCCTACCGGCTCCGGTAAGGGCATCGGCGCGGTGATTCCGAACCTCCTGGACTATCCCGGCTCGGCCCTGGTGCTCGACGTGAAGGGCGAAAACGCGGCCGTGACGGCTCGCGCCCGCCGGGCGCTCGGCCAGGCGGTCTATTCGGTCGATCCGTTCGCGGTGAATGGCGACGGCGGCGCGGCCTTCAACGTGCTGGACCGGCTCGACGTGTGGAACCCGGATTGCGTGAGTGAATCGGCCATCCTGGCCGACGCCCTGGTGATCGCTGAAAGCAAGGGCGACGGCGTACATTTCGATGAGTCGGCCAAGAACTTCTTGCAGGGCCTTATGCTCTACGTCG
Source organism: Orrella sp. JC864 (assembly GCF_037026685.1). NCBI lineage: Bacteria > Pseudomonadati > Pseudomonadota > Betaproteobacteria > Burkholderiales > Alcaligenaceae > Orrella > Orrella sp. JC864. The sequence continues at coordinate 15,079 of NZ_JBANET010000037.1, forward strand.
CCGGCCTCGATGACGTGGAACGCCGGAACCTGGGCGAACTGCGGCGGCTGCTGACGGCGGGGGAAGCGGAATTTTTCGACGTGTTGGGCGCAATGGCGGCCGACGATACGGCGGCCTTTGGCATCCCGGCCAGGGCGGCAAATACGCTAATGGGAATGGCCGACAAAGAGCGTGGTTCCGTGCTTTCGACGGCCCGCCGGAATACGGCATTTCTCGATGACCCGCGCATTGCGGCCGCGCTGTCGCGCTCGGACTTCGACCTGTCGGAAATCAAGGCCACGGCCATGACGGTTTACCTTGTCATGCCGGCAAACCGCATCGGCCCGAATGCCCGCTTCCTGCGCCTGTTCATCAGCTCTGTGATTGCGTCGATCACGTCGAGCAATGTGCAGCCGGCACACCGGGTCGCGTTCCTGCTCGATGAGTTCGGCCAGCTCGGCTACATGAAGCAGATCGAGGACGCTGTTTCGCTGCTGCGCGGCTACGGCCTGGCTTTCTGGGTGTTCATTCAAGACCTGTCGCAGCTCAAGGGCACCTATCCGAAGTGGCAAACCTTCCTAGCGAACAGCGCCAAGTCCTTCTACGGGACGGATGACTACGACACGGCCAAGTACATCAGCGACAGCCTAGGCAAGGCCACGATTGAGTTTGAGACCGAGAACAGCGGCCAGAACAGCGGCACCGGCCTATCGGGCGGCGGCGGCTCGATGAACCGGGGCAAGAGTACCGGCACAAGCCAGCAATTCACCGGGCGCGAGCTGCTGACGCCTGACGAGGTGATGCGCCTGGGGCCTGAAAAGCCGATTGTCCTAGTGCGTGGCGAACGGCCGTACCTGCTCGGCCGGCTGAACTACCTGGCCGATCCCGAGTACGCCGGGCTGTTCGATGCGAACCCCTACCATAGCTA
>NZ_JBANET010000038.1:0-12915 GCF_037026685.1 Orrella sp. JC864
ATCGCTGCAGGGCTAATCGCTGCAGGGCTAATCGCTGCGGGGCTGATCGCTGCAGGGCTGGTCCGCACCAGGTTGGCGCAAGTGATACGACTTCTTGTTGACCAGGTGCTGGCGAATGTAGTGTTCGGCACGCTGGCCATCGCGTGCCAGCAGCGCAGCCACGAAGTGCTCGTGATCGGCGACCCCGGCTTCCCATTCTTCCCGATCCAGGTTCGACTTGTAGCGCAGCGCCTGCACCTGCAGATTCAGGCGGTCGTAGCTGGCCGTGAGCGCGGGGTTGTGGGCGGCGCGGTTGATCGCTATATGCGTGCCCATGCTGGCGGCGAAATAGGCCTTGATGTCCTGCCGCCGGAAGCCCTCCAGCATTTGCGCATGCAGCGCGGCGATCTCGGCAAGCTCGGCCGCGCTGGCCCGCTCGGCCGCCTGGCGTACGGCCAGGCCTTCGAGCACGGCCAGCACGTCGAAGATGTTTTCGATGTCGGCGGCCGAGTGCTCGATGACCACCGCGCCGCGCTTGGGTTGTATCCGCACCAGGCCGTCGGCGGCCAGGATCCGGTAGGCCTCGCGCAGCGGTGTGCGCGAGACCTTCAGACGATCGCCCAAGTCCCTTTCGTTCAGAGCCAGCCCGGGCGCCAGGGTGCCGTCGGTGATGAGCTGGCGCAGGCGGTCGGCGACCACCGCGGCCAGCGTCGGATGGTGGATGGCCAGCGGATCGCCGGTCATTTCCGCCACGGCGGGCAGGCCGGTCTCAGGGTAATCCATAGCTGCACGTCATAAAAAAACCGAATAATTTGGTATCTGGTATACCAAATACTAGAAGTTCCAGACAAGCCTGTCGAGCGTTGCATCGGCAGGAACAACGATAAGGACGGAGACTGCAATGATCAAGAAGCTGGCTTGCGCCGTGGCCGCTGCCATGGCGTTGGTGCATGGTCCGGCGGCCGTGGCGGCCGATGACTTTCCCAACAAGCCCATAAGGCTGGTGGTAGGGTTCGTACCGGGCGGCGGAACGGACGTATCGGCGCGCATCCTGGCGCAGCATTTGTCCGGTGTGCTGAACCAGCAGGTGGTGGTCGAGAACAAGCCTGGCGCTTCGGGCCTGATCGCCGGGGATATGGTGGCCAAGGCCGAGCCCGACGGCTACACGCTGCTGCTGGCGAACATGCAATCGACGGTTGCCGCGCCGTATGTGCTGCCGGTGTCCTACGATCCCATCGGCGCGTTCACCGCGGTGCGCTACCTGGGCTCGGTGCCCAATGTGCTGGTGATCAACCCGACCAAGAACGACCTGAAGTCGGTCAAGGAACTGGTGGACACGCTCAAGAGCAAGCCCGGCCAGTACACCTACGCTTCTTCCGGCATGGGCAGCCCGCAGCACCTGAGCGCGGCGCGGTTCTCGCAGATCACCGGGACCAAGATGGAGCATGTGCCCTACAAGGGCAGCGGCCAGGCCATGCAGGACCTGCTGGGCAACCAGGTGGACATGAACTTCGACACCTTGCCTGGCGCCATTGGCCAGATCCGCGCCGGCAAGCTGCGTCCGCTGGCGGTGACCAGCCCCAAGCGTACCGACCAGCTGCCTGACGTGCCCACGCTGGAAGAGGCGGGCGTGCCCGGCATGGACGTGGAGCAATGGTATGCGGTGCTGGCGCCAGCCAACCTTCCTGCCGCGGTGCTGGACAAGCTGGACAAGGCAATCGGCCAGTCGCTGGCCGACAAGGGGGTCGCGAGCAAGCTGGCCGAGCAAGGCATGGTCCTGGGCGGCGGGCCCGCTACGCCCAAGGATTTCCAGGCCTTCGTGCAGAAGGAGTATGAAAAGTACGGCCGCATCACCGCGGACCTGGGCCTGAAGAAAGCGCAATGAAGCAGCGGGCGGGCAGGCCCCGGACCGGGGCCGTTTTGCCCGCCACAGGAGAAGATGATGAGCAGCAAGCAGACTTCGCAGCCCACCGGCGCATTGAGCGGGATGCGGGTGATCGAACTGGCGCAGATCATGGCAGGGCCCACCTGCGGCATGATGCTGGCCGACCTGGGCGCCGATGTGATCAAGGTGGAGAAGCTGGAGGGCGGCGACGATGCGCGCCAATACCAGGATCCGCAGATCAATGGCGTCTCGGCGCCGTTCCTGATGCTTAACCGGAACAAGCGGGCGATCGCCCTGGACCTGAAGAATCCCAAGGGCAAGGAGGTGCTGCTGCGCATGGTGCGCGAGGCCGACGTGGTCACGGAGAATTTCCGCAAGGGCACCATGGAGAAGCTGGGGCTGGGCTACGAAGCGTTGCGCAAGGAAAACCCGGGCCTGATCTACTGCTCGGTTTCGGGTTACGGCAGCACAGGGCCTTATGCCGAGAAAGGCGGCTTCGACCTGATTGCGCAAGGGTTTTCGGGGCTGATGGCGATTACCGGCGAGCCGGGCGGCCCGCCGCTGCGCACGGGCAATTCGGTGGCCGACATCAACGCCGGGCTGCTGGCGGCCTTCGGCGTGCTGGCTGCCTACCAGCACAAGATGAAGACCGGCGAGGGCCAGCGGGTCGAGACCTCGCTGCTGGAGGCCAGCCTGCAGCAGCTTTACTGGCACGCGGCGATCTATTTCGGTTCGGGCCGCTCGCCCGGGCCCACCGGTTCTTCCCATGTGTTGACCGCGCCCTACCAGGCATTTGCCACCGGGACGGATTGGATCATCATCGGCGGGGCCAACGAGCGCAACTGGACCCGCATCGCCCAGGTGCTGGGCAAGCCCGAATGGTGCGAGGACCCGCGCTTTGCGCGCAATGCGCAGCGCATGGAGAACCGCGACGAGCTGGTGCGGGAGATGACCGCGATCCTCAAGACGCAGCCGGCGCAGCATTGGCTGGACGCCTTCGATGCGGCGGGAGTGCCGGCCGGGCCGGTGCATTCGGTCGCCGAGGCCTTGTCGCATCCGCAAACGCTGGCGCGCGGCATGGTGGTCGAGCAGGAACACCCGCAGGCCGGCCCGGTCAAGACGGTGGGCATGCCCGTCAAGCTCTCGGCCACGCCCGCGCAATATCATCGCGCCGCGCCGCGGCTGGGCGAGGATACCGTCGCCATCCTGGGCGAATTCGGATACGGACAAGCGGAGATCGATGCGTTGATCGAGCAGGGCGTGGTGCGCGATGTCGGCCAATTGACCACCGGCGCTGCCGCGGTCGGCTAGGCGCCGGTTCAAGGCCGCATGATGCCGGCGCGCGCCAGCAGGCCGGCCGTTTCGCACAGCGGCAGGCCCATCACGCCGGTATAGCTGCCGTCGATGCGCGCCACGAAGGCCCCGGCCAGGCCCTGGATGCCATAGGCGCCCGCCTTGCCGTAAGGCTCGGGGCCGGCGCAGTAGCGCGTGATCTCGCCGGCGTCCAGCTCGCGCATCCATACCTGGGTTTGGGACAGGTCCTCCAGCAGCTGGCCCGCGTGGGCCAGTACCACGGCGGTACGGACCATGTGGCAGGTGCCCGACAGGCGCGCCAGGATGGCGGCGGCATCGCTCGCGTCGACGGGCTTGCCGAAGATTTCCTGGTCCAGGCTTACGCAGGTGTCGGCCGCCAGCAGCGGCAGCTCGGGCAAGCCCCGTTCCGTTCGCCAGCGCAGGGCGCGCAGGGCTTTTTCGCGGGCGGTGCGGCGGACGTAGTCTTGCGGTGTCTCGCCGGGCAGGCGCGGTTCGTCTTCGCCGGGCGGGGCGGGCACGGCCAGCACCGCGTGAGGCACGCCCAGTTGCAGCAGCAGCTCGCGGCGGCGCGGGCTGGCAGAGGCCAGGTGAAGCAGGGCGGACTGGTCTGGCATGCAGGAAGACTCAGGCGCGATGATAAGGGTGGTGGGTCATGACCGCCCAGGCCCGGTACAGCTGCTCGGCCAGCAGCACGCGCACCAGGGGATGGGGCAGGGTCAGCGAAGACAGCCGCAGGCGTTCGTCGCAGGCGGCTTTCAGGCCGGCGTCCAGGCCGTCCGGGCCGCCTACCAGCAGCGCCACGTCCCGGCCGCCGGCACGCCAGCCTTCCAGGCGCCGCGACAGCTGCGCCGTGGTCTGGTCCTGGCCGCGTTCGTCCAGCGCCACGCGCAGCACGCCGGCAGGCAGGGCGGCTTGCAGGCGGCGTGCTTCGGCCGCCATCATCTGGGCCGCGCTCTTGCCCGAGGTGCGCGGCTCGGGCTTGATCTCGCGCAGCTCGAGCGCGCAATCGGCAGGCAGCCGCTTGGCGTAGTCGTCCCAGGCCGCCTGCACCCAGGCGGGCATGCGGGTGCCGACGGCCGCGACGATGAGCTTCATCGCCGCGCTCAGTCTTCCGGGTCCGGGCCGCCGGCTCCTCGCGAGGAGTCGGGCAGCAGCTTCATGCGCACGGGCTTGCCGCCCCAGATTTCCTCGAGGTGGTAGTACTGGCGGATGGCCGGCTGCATCAGGTGCACCACGATGTCGCCCAGGTCGACCACCACCCATTCGCCGGTGTCTTCGCCTTCGATGGCCGAGACGCGCTGGCCGGCCGCGCGCCATTTGTCCGCCACGCTGGCGGCCAGTGCGCGTGTCTGGCGGTTGGACGTGCCGCTGGCGATGATGACGCGGTCGAACAGGCTGGTCAGGTGCGTGGTATTGAATACCTTGATGTCCTGGCCCTTGACGTCTTCAAGCGCGTCGACCACGACGCGTTGCATTTTTTGGATATCCATTGAGGCAAATATACCGCGATCCCGGGATCGCGCGGGTGAGTCGGAAAGGAGGAAAAAAGGCCGCAAAGGCTCAGGTGCCGGCCGGTTCCCGATACAGGCCGTGGCGGTCGATGTACTGGGCCACGGCTTCGGGCAGCAGGCCGGCGGTCGGCTCGCCCCGGGCCAGCCGCTGGCGGATCTCGGTGGCCGAGACGGCCATGGGCTCGAAGGGCAGGGTAAGCAGCGCGCGATCCTGTTCCCGCAGCAAGGCCTGCAGGGGGGCGGGCGGCGTCAGAGAAGCGCCCGGACGTACGGCCACGGCCAGCTGCACGCGCTGGACGATCTCGCGCCAGCCGCGCCAGGTGCAGAAGTTGGCCAATTGGTCGGCGCCCAGCAGCCAGACGTAATGCGGCCCTTCGGGCAGCGCCTGGACCGTGTCCAGGGTGTAGGTCTGGCCGCCGCGCTCGATTTCTTCGGTGTTGATCGACAAGCCGCTTTCGCCGGCAATGGCAAGCTGGATCATGGCCAGGCGGTGATCGGGCGAGGCCAGCAGCGGTGCGCGCTGCCAGGGATTGGCCGCCGGCACCAGCTGGACCTCGTCCAGCTCCAGCTCGCGCCGTGCGGCCCGCGCCAGGGCCACGTGGGCCAGGTGGATGGGGTCGAAGCTGCCGCCCAGCAGGCCGATGCGCGTCACAGCCATGGGCGGGGCACGAGGTATTCGTACAGGCGCGCCTCGGGCGAGCCCGGTTCGGGATGCCAGTCGTAGCGCCATTGCGCCTGCGGCGGCATCGACAACAGGATGGATTCGGTACGTCCCCCGGATTGCAGGCCGAACAGCGTGCCGCGATCGTAGACCAGGTTGAACTCGACGTAGCGGCCGCGCCGGTAGGCCTGGAAGTCGCGCTCGCGCTGTCCATAGGGCTGGGCATGGCGCTTTTCGGCAATCGGCAGGAAGGCCGGCAGGAAGGCTTCGCCCACCGAGCGGGTGAGGGCGAAGCTGGCCGGAAAGCCCGGCGCGTTCAGGTCGTCGTAGAAGATGCCGCCCACGCCGCGCGTTTCGTTGCGGTGCTTGAGGAAGAAGTATTCGTCGCACCACTTCTTGTAGGCGGGATAGTATTGCTCGCCGTGCGGGGCCAGCGCATCGCGATAGGTGCGATGGAAGTGCACCGCGTCTTCCTCGTAAGGGTAATAGGGCGTCAGGTCGCCGCCCCCGCCGAACCAGAAGACGTCGCTGCTTTGATCGTCGGGCGCCAGCGCCGCGAACATGCGCACGTTCATGTGCACGGTAGGCACGTAGGGATTGCGCGGATGCAGCACCAGCGATACGCCGGTGGCCTCCCAGGCGCGGCCCGACAGCTCGGGGCGGTGGGCGCTGGCCGAGGGCGGCAGCCGGCTGCCCTGCACATGGCTGAACAGCACGCCGGCCCGCTCGAATACCTTGCCGTCCTCGATCAGGCGCGAGACCCCGCCCCCGCCCTCGGCGCGCGTCCAGGCGTCGCGGGCGAAGGCCGAGCCTTCCAGGCCTTCGAGGCCGGCGACGATGGATTCCTGCAGGGACAGGAAATATTCGCGTACTTGGGAAATGGGCAGGGCTTTCATGGTCGGTCTCGCGGTGATCGGGGAATCAGGCGCGCGGGCCCTGGGGGCGCTTGAGCGCCCGCCAGCCGATATCGCCGCGGTACTGCCGCCCATCGAAACGCACCCGTTCGACGGTTTCGTAGGCGCGTTCGCGCGCCATGCGCACCGAGTCGCCCAGCGCCGTCACGCACAGCACGCGCCCGCCGGCGGTTTCGATGGCCTTGCCGGTGTCGCGGGTGCCGGCATGAAAGACCATGCATTCGTCGTTGTCCGGCGGCAGGCCCTCGATCACGTCGCCGGTGCGCGGCGACTGCGGATAATTGGCCGCGGCCAGCACCACGCCCAGGGCGGTACGGCGGTCCCAGGTGATTTCGGCCTGGTCCAGCTTGCCTTCCACGGCATTTTCCAGCACGTCGAGCAGGTCGCTCTTGATCCGCATCATGATCGGCTGGGTTTCGGGATCGCCCATGCGGCAGTTGTACTCCAGCACCTTGATGGGGCGGCCCGGATCCTCGCCCGGGGCGATCATCAGGCCGGCATACAGGAAGCCCGTATAGGGAATGCCGTCGCGCGCCATGCCTTGCATGGTCGGCAGGATGATCTCGCGCATGATGCGATGGTGCAGCTCGGGGGTGACCACCGGGGCCGGCGAGTACGCGCCCATGCCGCCGGTGTTGGGCCCGGTGTCGCCGTCGCGCAGGCGCTTGTGGTCCTGGCTGGTGGCCAGCGCGAGCACGTTACGGCCATCGGCCAGCACGATGAAGCTGGCTTCCTCGCCCTGCAGGCATTCCTCGATGACCACGCGCGCGCCGGCCGCGCCCAGCGAGCCGTCGCCCAGCATGGCATCGACCGCCTCGTGGGCCTCCTGTTCGGTGGCGGCCACCACCACGCCCTTGCCGGCGGCCAGGCCATCGGCCTTGACCACGATGGGCGCGCCCTGCTTGTCGATGTAGGCATGGGCGGCGGCCGGATCGGTGAAGGTCTCGTAGGCGGCCGTGGGAATGCCGTGGCGCATCATGAAGGCCTTGGCGTAGTCCTTGGAGCTTTCCAGCTGCGCGGCGGCCCGGGTCGGGCCGAAGATCTTCAGGCCTTGCTGGCGAAAGACGTCGACCACGCCGGCGGCCAGCGGGGCCTCGGGGCCGACCACCGTCAGGGCGATGCCCTCGCTTTGGGCGAACTGGGCCAGGGCCTGGGGGTCGGTCAGCTCGACGTTGTGCAGGTTGGGGTCGCGGGCGGTGCCGCCGTTGCCGGGGGCCACGAAAACCTTGTGGACGCGCTTGGAGCGCGACAGGCGCCAGGCCAGGGCATGTTCGCGGCCGCCCGAACCGATGACCAGCAGTTTCATGTTGTTGTGCTCAGAGGGGTAGGAAGCCACGCCTGCGGGCGTGGCGAGAAACGGCGCGCGCGGCGCGCCGGCTGGCGGAATCAGGCCGTTTCATCGAGCACGGCGGTGGTGTAGACGTCCTGCACATCGTCCAGGGCATCGAGCGCGTCCAGCAGTTTTTGCATGCGCTCGGCGTCTTCGCCGGTCAATTCTGTTTCGTTCAGGGCCTTCATGACCACGCCTTCGACCTCGGGCTTCAGGCCCGCGGCTTCGAAGGCCTGGCGCAGCGCCGGGTAGGCGGGCGGTTCGCAGGTGACTTCGATCACGCCTTCGCCGTCGGTGGCGACGTCGTCGGCGCCGGCTTCCAGGCCGATTTCCATCACGCGGTCTTCGGGCGTGCCCGGTGCGAAGATGAACTGGCCGCAATGCTTGAACATGAACGCCACCGAGCCTTCCTGGCCCAGGTTGCCGCCGTGCTTGGAGAAGGCGTGGCGCACTTCGGCCACGGTGCGGGTGCGGTTGTCGGTCATGCAGTCGACCAGGACCGCCGCGCCGCTCGGCCCGTAGCCTTCGTAGCGCACCTCGTCGTAGTTGGCGCCCTCGCCGCCGCCGGTGCCGCGCGTGATGGCCCGCTGGATGTTGTCCTTGGGCATGTTCACCGCCGTGGCCTTGTCCCAGGCCAGCCGCAGGCGCGGGTTGCTGTCCGGGTCGGGGCCGCCGGCGCGGGCAGCCACGGTGATTTCACGAATGATCTTGGTCCACAGTTTGCCGCGCTTGGCGTCCTGGCGCCCCTTGCGGTGCTGGATATTGGCCCATTTCGAATGTCCGGCCATGGTTTCCCTGATGCGAGGTGAATGCGTCGAAACCGGTATTTTACAGTGCCGGGCCTGTCCGCCGGGCCGGTTCAGCCGCTACACTCGGCAACGTCCCTTTTATCCGACCGGAGCGAGACGACCATGAGCCAGCCTTTTGCCATTGCCCGCAATGCCGAGGGGGAACTGTTGCTGCTGCCCGGCATGGCCAACCGCCATGGCTGTGTCACCGGCGCCACCGGCACGGGCAAGACCGTGACCCTGCAATGCCTGGCCGAGGCCTTCTCGCGGCTGGGCACGCCCGTTTTCCTGGCCGACGCCAAGGGCGACCTGAGCGGGCTGTCGCAGGCCGGCACGGCCTCGCCGAAGATGGCCCAGCGCCTGGCCAGCCTGGGCATGGCCGAACCGGCCTGGCAGGCCTGCCCGGTCACCTTCTGGGACGTGTTCGGCCAGGCCGGCCATCCCTTGCGGGCGACTGTATCGGACATCGGCCCCTTGCTGCTGGCCAGCATGCTCGAACTGAACGACACCCAGGAAGGCGTGCTGAACATCGTGTTCCGCGTCGCCGACGAAGAGGGCCAGCTGCTGCTGGACCTGAAAGACCTGCGCGCCATGCTGGCGCACGTCAGCGAGCGCGCCGGAGAGCTGCGCGCGCGCTATGGCAACGTTTCGCCGGCCAGCGTGGGCGCCATCCAGCGCAGCCTGCTGCGCCTGGAGTCGCAAGGCGCCGAGGGCTTCTTCGGCGAGCCGATGCTGGCGCTGCCCGACCTGATGCGCACCGACGCGCAGGGGCGCGGCATGGTCAACATCCTGGCGGCCGGACGGCTGATGGAGTCGCCGCGGCTGTATGGGGCGGTGCTGCTGTGGCTGCTGGCCGAGCTGTACGAAACCCTGCCGGAGGTGGGCGACCCCGAGCGCCCGCGGCTGGTCTTTTTCTTCGACGAGGCGCATTTGCTGTTCAATGGCGCCTCGCCGGCCCTGCTCGAGAAGATCGAGCAGGTGGTGCGGCTGATCCGCTCCAAGGGCGTGGGCGTGTATTTCGTGACCCAGAACCCGCTGGATATTCCCGACCGCGTGCTGGGCCAGCTGGGCAACCGCATCCAGCATGCCCTGCGGGCCTTTACGCCGCGCGACCAGAAGGCCGTCAAGACCGCGGCGCAGACCATGCGCCAGCGCGACGGCCTGGATATCGAGGCGGCCATCACCGAGCTGGCCGTGGGCGAGGCCCTGGTGTCGCTGCTGGACGAGAAGGGCCGCCCCCGTCCGACCGAGCGGGCCTGGATCGTGCCGCCGGCCAGCCGCATCGGCCCAGCCACCGATGCCGAGCGGCAATCGGTCATGGCGGTCTCGGGACTGGGAGCCAAGTACGACCAGGCCATCGACCGCGAGTCGGCCTACGAGGCGCTGGCCGCGCGTGCCGAGCAGGGCGTGCAGCAGGCCCAGGTTCCGGCCGGCAAGGCCGGGGCGGGCGCCGCGCAGGACAAGAGCCTGATGACCAGCGTGAACGAGGCGCTGTTCGGCTCGGTCGGCCCGCGTGGCGGACGGCGCGACGGCATCGTGCAATCGGCGGCCAAGTCGGCGGTGCGGTCCGTGGCTACGAGCCTGGTGCGCGGGATGCTGGGATCGCTGCTGGGGCGCCGGCGCTAGGCTGCGCCAGTTCCCGGGTGCTCTTGAGCTCATCCTGGTACGCCAGGAACGAGCGGCGAAACGTCATCGGAGCGGAAATGTGGGAGATGGGCACGCGCGGATTGCCTGCCCCCGAAACGATAAGGGTGCCGTAATCGCAAATACGGCCCACTATCCCCTGATCGACCTGCAAGCTCTCGACCTTGGAGATGTCCAGCTCCACGGTGCTGCGGGCAATGAATCCCGCCTTTGCGATGACCCGCTTGTTGGTAAACGCGAGTTCGGTGGTCTTGTAGCGAATGAACGCCGCGATCCAGCAGACAAAGCCGATGGCAAAAAGATTCAGAAATACAAACACGAGTCCGGCCAGGATCGTAGGCATGAGCGCCCACACACTGACTTTTGCCCTGTAGAGGACCTGCTCGTTATTGATGAGCGTAGCGTCGATATAGCTGGCCATGAGTGCTCCGTTTGCCTTGGCGGGCGGAAAGCTGCATGGCCGTAATATGGAATACTTTTGTTACGAAGGTATGGTGCGGCGCTGCCGAAGGGCCGCGCCGGTTTGCTCACGATCGTGTCGTTACGCGGCGTGCGCCTTTTCCGCCGCCAGCGCGTGGCCGTTGGCGGCCTGCAGCATGGCGTGCAACAGCACGTTGCAGCCGGCGGCCAGGTGTTCGGGGCGGGCGTCCTCGATCTCGTTGTGGCTGATGCCATCCTTGCAGGGCACGAAGATCATCGCCGTGGGCGCCAGGCGCGCCAGGTAGACCGCGTCGTGGCCGGCGCCGCTGACGATATCCAGCGGTTCCATGCCCAGCGCCTGCGCGCCGTCGCGCACGGCCTGCACCAGGCGGGCATCGAAGGGTTGAGGCGGAAAATACACCACTTCCTTGAGCGTGACGGCCAGGCGCCCGTCGCCGGCCAGCGCCCGGGCGCGTTCGTGCAGCGACTGGGCCATGCGCGTGAGCGTGGCGTCGTCCGCGGCGCGCAGGTCCACGGTCAAGGTGGCCTTGCCGGGGATGACGTTGCGCGAGTCGGGAAAGACCTGCAGGCAGCCCACCGTGCCACGTGCATGCGGGGCGTGTTCGAGCGCGATGGCGTTGACGGCCTGCACCAGTTCGCTGGCCGCCAGCAGGGCGTCGCGGCGCAACTCCATGGGCGTGGGGCCGGCGTGGGCCTCCTGGCCGACGATTTCGACGTCGAACCAGCGCTGGCCCAGCGCGCCCTGCACGGCGCCGATGACCCGGTCGCGGGCTTCGAGCACCGGCCCCTGCTCGATGTGCGCCTCGAAATACGCGCCCACGGGCTGGCCGCCGACCGGCTCGGGGCCGTCGTAGCCGATGGCCGACAGGGCCTGGCTCACCGTGACGCCGTCGCGGTCGCGGGCGGACAGGGCGTGTTCCAGCGTGAAGGCGCCGGCGTACACGCCCGAGCCCATCATCACCGGCACGAAGCGCGAGCCTTCCTCGTTGGTCCAGACCACCACTTCGAGCGGCGCCTGGGTGACGATGCCGTGCTGCTGCAGCGTGCGCAGCACCTCGATGCCGGCAAGCACGCCGTAGTTGCCGTCGAACTTGCCGCCGGTGGGCTGGGTATCGATATGGCTGCCGGTCATGACGGGCGGCAGGTCCTCGCGTGCGCCGGCGCGGCGCATGAAGATGTTGCCGATGGCGTCCACGCGCACGGTGCAGCCCAGTTCGCGGGCCCATTGCGTGACCAGGTCGCGCGCCTGGCGGTCCAGGTCGGTCAGGGCCAGGCGGCACACGCCGCCCTTGGGCGTGGCGCCGATGCGGGCCAGGTCCATGAGCGAGCGCCAGAGGCGCTCGCCGTCGATACGCAGATGCTGCGCCGAAGTCGGGGTGTCGGTCATGCTGTGCTCCTGTGGACGCCGGCTGCGGCCGGGGGTATCCGGGGCGGCAGCAAAGGCGGCTGGCTGGGTGTGCTATTTATAATGATAAATATGATCGAATGGAGGATCAAATGGAGGGCGTGAGGCAGGAGAGCATGCCGGCGGTGGCCGTGAGCGCGCCCAAGCGCAGCGACCTGGTGGCCGAGGAGATCAAGCGGCTGATCACCGCGCGCAACCTGCTGCCGGGGGACAAGCTGCCCCACGAGGGGGCTTTGCAGGAGATGTACGGCGTGAGCAAGAGCACCGTGCGCGAAGCCCTGAAGTCCTTGCAGGTGCAGGGCCTGATCAAGGTCAGCACCGGCCCGGGCGGGGGCGGCACCGTCGTGGAGGTGCCGCTGGCGCGCACCGTCCAGCTGATGCAGAACTACCTGTTCTTCAAGGAGGTGTCGATCGACGACATCTACCAGGTGCGCTGCCTGCTGGAGCCCGAGCTGGCTGCCTGCGCCGTGCCGCACCTGACCGAGGACGATCTTGCGGCGCTGGCGCACAACGTGCATTGCTGCGACCCGCGCGCCGAGCCGGCGGCCGACCGGCTGGCGCAGCGCCAGGAGGAGATCACCTTCCATGACATCCTGGCGGCGGCCTGCCCCAACCCCTTCCTGCGCTTTGCCTGCGAGATGATCAACCAGATGCTGCGCCAGTTGACGGTCTTCGACAACCGGATGGGGCCGGCCGCGCAACGGCGCTTTGGCGTGGCCAACACGGGCCATCATGAGCGCATATTGGCCGCGGCCCGCGCGCGCGATGCCGTGCTGGTGCGCGCCTTGATGGCCGAGCACATGGCCGATGCCATGCGTTCGGTCAAGCGCATGAAGGGCAGGCTCAAGGGGCGGCTCATCCTGGATTCGGAGATGTCCCGCCCGGCGCCCGCCAAGCGGACACGGGCCGGCGCGGCCGGCAAGACCGCGCGCCGCTAAAGCCCGCCCGGCCGGCGCGGGGCGCCGCACTGGGGCAGTGCCGGGCGCACCAAAGCTGTGCTGCGCCGCACCATCGCGCGACCGGGCCGCTGGCCGCGGCCCGGT
>NZ_JBANET010000039.1:0-12392 GCF_037026685.1 Orrella sp. JC864
TACGTCGCCAAGATCGACGCCGAGAACGAGGAGATCGCAAACTGGCTGCTTCGCCTGACGGACAACCACCGCAACTGGGGCTTTGGGTTGTGCTTTCTGTACCTGCGTAATGTCCGCGGCTTCCGGTGGAACCACAAGCGTGTGTACCGGATCTACCGCGAGCTCGAATTGAACTTGCGGATCAAACCGCGCAAACGGCTGGTTCGGCAGGCGCCCGAGTCGTTGACGGTACCGTCCCAGGTCAACCAGGTGTGGTCGATGGACTTCATGCACGACCAACTTGCCGACGGACGTAGCATCCGAGTGCTGAACGTGATCGACGACTTTAACCGCGAGGCGCTGGGCATCGAGGTCGACTTCTCGCTGCCTTCAGAACGTGTGATTCGCACGCTCAAGCAGATCATTGGCTGGCGAGGAAAACCCTCGGCGATTCGTTGCGACAACGGTCCGGAGTACCTGAGTGCGGCCATTGTGCAGTGGGCAGGCACATGGGGCATCAAGCTCGAATATATTCAACCGGGCCGACCCCAGCAGAACGCCTACGTCGAGCGATTCAACCGGACCGTTCGCTACGAATGGCTGTCCCAATATCATTGGGACGATCTGGATCACGTTCAGCGTGTCGCCACGCAGTGGATGTGGTCCTACAATCACGAGCGCCCGAACATGGCACTGGGCGGATTTACCCCGAAACAGCGGCTCGCCATGGCCGCATAGCGTTCCTACTTCTGGCAAACGCTAAAAATGGGGGGATTACCCGTCGACGCGCTAGCGCTTGAAGGCAAGCAAAAGGACACCGCCGGCGACCATAGCGATACCGAACCATTCACGTAGCGACGGCCGCTCACCCAAGAATGTGAATGCAAACACGGCAACCAGGACTAGACTAAGCTTATCAACGGGCGCCACCTTGGAGGCGTCGCCTATTTTGAGGGCACGAAAATAACATACCCAAGACGCCCCTGTCGCCAGGCCAGACAATCCAAGAAATAGCCAGGTCTTGGGCGAAAGCTCTAGTGGATTGGCCCATTTACCCGTGTAAACCACGAACAAAGACAGTACAACGATAATTATCACCGTACGGATCAATGTGGCTAGATCCGAATCGACGTCTTGAATACCAATCTTGGCAAAAATGGCGGTTAGTGCCGCAAAAACGGCAGATAAAAGTGCCCAAAAAAACCACCCGGTAGATGTCGCCATATTTTCCAAACCTTGTAAGGCCCGTGGTGAACGGGCAGACACACAGCACCGCGCGGTTATGCGCCCGCTAGCGAGTTAATTCATGTGGGCAGGTACAAATCCAGCGGAGTGGCTACAACATTTTGATATTAAATTGATAAATAGTTGATAATTTCTTGTTTGTAACTGTTCTACCCTGCCGTATACGAACACAACGCAGGCGAGACATGTCACCCTTAAACCGTTCTCAAGCTACTGTCGGCATAAGCCAACGCCTTGACGGACAATCGATCCCGATAAGGCTGTGCCACTCCAAAGAAAATCCAAAGAATATATATTCAAGGTTTTCGTATGGGCCTAACGCTAGAACGGTCGTTCAGCGACCTCTCGTACATAGCGTCAAAGAAACAATCCTTACCTCGACAAAAACGCCAGAACTGGCGGAAACGATCCCGAACGATCATTCCGAATCCTCCAGCGAAGACAAGCTGGAATTGTCCATTGTCCTCCCCCTGCGCAATGAATCTGAGGTTATTGTCCAAATATACCGGCAACTAACAACGGTTATCATGCCACTGGAGATTCGCTATGAGCTGGTGTTCGTAGACGACGGTAGTAACGATAACACCATTGATGAGCTGTCGAACATTGCACGTGACGATCCGTTCGTTGTCGTGGTTGTCCTTACTCGCCATTTTGGGAAAGAAGCGGCCCTAGCCGCCGGATTGGCCGAAGCAAGCGGCCAAGCGGTCGTCATCATGGATGCGGACTTACAAGACCCCCCTGAACGTATCCCCGAAATGCTAACGGCATGGCGCGAGGGCGCCGATGTGGTGCACATGCGTCGCCAGCATAAGATCGCTAGCTCAACACTCGGACGGTTGGGGAGCCGTAGTCTTCACCGTATACTGGACGCGATCGGGGATGTGGGGATGCCCGAAAGCCGCGTCGACTTCATGCTTTATAGTCGAAAGGCTGTGGACGCCCTGAGTCTCGTGGTCCATCGAAAGCGGTATATGCAGGCAATGTTCGACTGGGTAGGCGCGAGCCAAATCGTCATCGAGTATGAGAGGCTGCCACGCGCCGCGGGTTACTCCAAATGGTGTCTCCCGACGTTTCTAGGATTCTACCCAGATGGCACCAGCAACTATCTCGATGCGATGCTGCGGGTCATGATGTCCCTCGGACTGTTAGGCACGCTAACCAGTCTGCTCTATGTTTGCTACAACATTATAAAAGCAACAGCGCTAGGTTCTCTTCCGGAGGTCAAACCAGTAGCAATGTCCAATCAAGTTCTATTCTGGAGCGTAGTGTTTTTTTTAGTTGGTGGTCTAGGAAAATCCATCAGCCGTGCGCGTTTTCATCCTAAACGTCCTCAATACTTGGTCAAGGAAGTTATGCGTTTTCATAGGCCCTCGTCGTTATAGTCGCTGCGAGAAGAAGACTCCGTCTTCGACACTTGGAACAAAACCGTAGGGTCGCTTTCTGACGCAACAGCCCTCCAACCACAATACTTTAACGATAAGATTATCTATGTTGAGCTTGATACTTGACTGGTTCCTTCATCTCGATACACACCTTGGCGCATTGGCCGCGAATCATGGAACCTTTGTCTACTTGGCGTTGTTTGCCGTGATTTTCATCGAGACCGGCATCGTCGTGATGCCGTTCCTTCCGGGAGACTCTCTACTATTCGTAGCCGGCGCATTAGCGGCGCAACAAGCTTTGGATCTTCCTATTCTGGTTCCATTTCTGGCTGTGGCCGCCATCGCAGGCGACACCGTGAACTACGCCGTGGGTAGTACGGTTCGCAAACGTACGGTCGATACAGCCCGGTTGCGCTTACTGAAGCCCGAGTATGTCGAACGGACGAATCTGTTTTTTGAGCGGCATGGTCGCAAGACTATCGTGCTTGCTCGCTTCGTTCCCATTGTTCGCACGATAGCACCTTTCATCGCAGCGTTTGGAAAGATGGACTATGGGATTTTCCTGAAATACAACATCATTGGAGCTCTCTTTTGGGTCGTCTCGCTTGTTGGCGCGGGTTACGCACTGGGAACCCTTCCCATTGTGAGCGATCACCTCAACACGATCTTGCTAGGTATCGTGCTGCTGTCTTTTCTGCCAGGCGTTATCAGTAAAATGAGACGTTCCATAGGGGCGAAAGAAAGAAAAGGAAACGCATGAACAACGGCTACACACTCAACAGAAAATCATACTAGATAACCGACATGTCTCTAGAGCACTCAATACGGATGCTAATCGTCGAGGATCACGCGGGTCTGGCCACCAACCTGCTAGAGTTCTTCGATAATAGCCGATATGTATTAGATTTCGCCTCCGACGGCCTGACGGCCATTCATCTGATCGCCACCAACGAATACGATGTCATTATTCTGGATGTCATGCTGCCGGGGCTGTCTGGATTTGAAGTGTGCCGCCGTATTCGGAGTGACATTCATTGCTCGACTCCAGTCATTATCATGACATCGAAAGATCAATTGCAAGACAAGGAGGAGGGCTTTACCGTTGGTGCGGACGATTACGTTGTCAAGCCATTTAATCTACGTGAATTGCAATTAAGAGTAGACGCACTATATCGACGCAAAGCTGGATTTTCCAGAACCCCGGAAATCGGCATCCCGGGAATCCACTTTAATCCCGGCACGTTTATGGTACGCACCGACAATGGAGAACAGCTCGAACTATCAGGCATAGCAGCACGCATTTTCGAGGAGCTAATCAGGGCGTACCCCAATTTTCTTTCGTACACTGAGCTTCAAGATCGGGTGTGGGGCGAGCGAGAAGTCGATATGAATACTCTGCGCACCCATGTGTACTCCCTTCGCAAGTTGCTGCAAGATACATTTCAATATCCAATGATCAAGACCATGCATGGACGTGGTTACAGACTTCTTACGCCACACCAAGATAGCTGATGCAACATAAGTCAATTTCCCGTCGGGTTTATCGCGCCATACTGGCAGTCAGTGTGGTCAGCATGGTCGTCATGGTCATGACCGTGCTGCTCGTCAACGAAGATCTTGAACACACGATGCTTGACGTGGAGTTCGCTCAAGAGCGCGACTTCATTCTCATGAACAATACGGGCGAGGACGTGCTGGTATGGGACACACCGAACCTGGCGGTGGTGTTCATCCCCTCGGGCAAGCCACGCCCTAAAGTCTTACCGCCCGTATTTCGTGGATTGCCCGACAACTATTCAGCGGAGATCAAGCTTGGGGCTGAAACCTATCTTGTGACAGTGAGCAAAGTTGAAACGGGTCTACTTTATGTTGCCAAGAACATCACGCACTTTGAAGATCGGGAAGCGCTGTTCGAAATAGCTTTGATCATTATGACGCTGGTCATTATCGCGTTCAGTTTGCTGCTTGCGGTATTGAGTAGCCGACGCATTGTTAGGCCGTTGAGGTTGTTATCCGAGCGGATAAGTCGTATTCCAGTTGGAGCTAACATGCCTCGGATGGAAACCGACTATGCGGATGCCGAATTGCATTCTATCGCGATGACATTTAATCGGTTCCTGGATGAACTTGAATCCTACGTACAAAGAGAACAGTCTCTCTTGAGTTTGGCCAGCCATGAATTGCGCACGCCAATCGCCGTAATGTCGGGTGCCATCGATATTCTGGAGCAGCGCAATCAGCTAACGCCTAACGACCAGGCCACGCTCGGGCGTGTACGCAGGTCGTGTGACGAAATGCGGGACAACGTTAGTATCTTGCTTAAGCTTGCTCGCCGCGCTTCCGCCGATCAAAATCAAGAAGTATTTGACGTAGACCTCGTTGCTCAGGAGGTAATCGAGGATCTGAAGATCAGTCACCATGCAGGAGAGCGTGTGACGCTCGACGCACAATCCCCATTGACGATCAATACGGATCCCATCATGGTGCGTATGTTGCTGCGAAATCTTATACAGAACGCCGTCCAGCATACCCAAAGCGACATACGTGTAACGATATCGGAAAACGCAATAGCAATTGAGGACCAAGGTTCTGGCCTCACCGCCGAGCAGCAAGCTATTCTTCGGGGTGAGAGAAAAATTGTATCCGACGGATCGACACTTACAGGATTAGGGCTCTATATCGTGACGCTGATGACCGAAAGGCTGGGCTGGCAACTAGATATCACGCAGAACGACAACAATGGCACGAGAATCCTCCTAAATCCGAAGGGCGGCGCCATGGGCGTCCGAAACTGAACAGTACGCTGCCAATCCGTCCATGCGTATGACGGGTCGCTCTTCAAGGATGCACTGAAGTTGCCTACACATATTGGACTTTGTGGGGCGCCCCGCCTGCCTTTCATCGTCTGTCATCTCCGAGCCTAGGAACTTCGGTTGGCACCATCATACAAAGACCTCCTGATAGCTCATGCAAGAGTCTGCCTTCCACAGCCAACAAGATCAATTTGATGAAATTTTGATTTTTTCTTGATGAATTCTTGTTGTCGCTCCTTGTACTCTTTTCGGTAGATTTACCATAACCTCAACATGGTCGCTATCTAGCATGTGATGTGCAAAAGACGGCGTATTTGTTGCCGCGCCCTTGCTGGCTAGCACTGCATGACCGATAACTCTAAATGCGTGGACATACCCTAGCTTTTATCGCTACCAGCTTTTGCTTTCTGACACTTTGCCGCCTTCTGCTTTGCGCATGGCAGTGGCAACGTATCCAAGCCGCCGGCGGCCTATGGCCGGTGCTGAAGGGCGGCCTACGCATAGACGCGGCCCAGATTGCCATGCTTTCGGGAATTCCGTTGATTCTTGGACCCTGGTTAGGCCACTATCCATTTGCCGGCACGATCACCGTGAGCTGGCTTCTCATTGCATGGTTTGTACTCGTCCTACTGGAAGCATCGACCCCGCAATTCATTTTCGAATACGATACCCGTCCCAACCGTCTCTATGTGGAATACCTCAAACATCCCAAAGAGGTTTTCAGCATGCTGTGGAAAGGATATCGGCTAGCGATTTCCGGCGCACTTTTGTCAATCGCGCTACTGATGTGGGTGGGCTACCTATTGTTCGGCCAAGATCAAGTCGATGCACCGCTCCTATGGCGGCAACGAATCTTCTACACGCTCATTGCTGTGCCCCTTATCTTCCTGGCCATTCGCGGTACGTTGGGCCACCGGCCAATCAACCCATCCACCGTGGCATACTGCGGCGACGGCATGCTCAACACGTTGCCGCTCAACTCGCTTTACAGCGTTCTCTACGCTATTTACAGCATGAAGAATGAACGTTCAGCCTCGGACGTGTACGGCAAGCTTGCCAATGAGCAAGTCAGCGAGGAGGTCAATCTGCGCGCGGGCATCATCCCGTGCTACGCCGATATTCCGTCGCTCCACATCCAAGAGCCCACATGCAAGCGAACAAAGCCGTTGAACCTGGTGATGATCGTCGAAGAGAGCCTAGGCGCTCAGTATGTGAAGAACCTCGGTGGGAGCGGGTTGACGCCCTGCATCGATGATCTGGCAACCGAAAGCTGGAACTTCAGGCGTGCCTACGCAACGGGTACGCGATCGGTTCGCGGTCTTGAGGCCCTCGTCTCAGGGTTTCCGCCCACCATTTCAGATGCCGCCTTGCGTCTATCAGGGGCTCAACGAAATTTTTTCACGCTCGCCCAGGTACTCAAGCAGCATGATTACCGATCTCGATTCATCTATGGAGGAGAAGCCCACTTCGATAATATGAAGAGTTTCTTCCTGGGCAACGGCTTTGACGAGCTGCACGATTTGCCCACTTTCGACGAACCCGCCTTCGTCGGGACATGGGGCGCCTCCGACGAAGACATGTTCAACAAGCTCGATGCGCTGTTGAGCAATCCACCCAGCCAGCCAACATTCAGTCTCGCGTTTTCCGTGAGCAATCACTCTCCCTGGGAGTATCCCCAAGGACGGATCGAGGTCAACGACGACCCGGCGACCATCGAAAATACCGTTCGTTATGCTGATTGGGCGCTAGGGAAATTTTTTGAAAAAGCCAAAGCATCCGACTACTGGAAGGATACCGTCTTTCTCGTGGTGGCAGATCATGACTCACGCGTATTCGGCGCAAACCTTGTTCCGTTGAGGCATTTTCATATACCAGCGCTTATCCTTGGAGCCGACATTCAGCCACGACAAGACGATCGCATCATTAGCCAGATCGACTTACCCACGACGCTACTCTCTCTGATTGGGGTTCTTTGCGAGCACCCTATGATCGGGCGCGATCTCACGAAGGCGGACTGCAACCGAGCGATGATGCAGTATGGGGAGAACTATGGCTATCTCAAGGGCGACAAGCTCCTTGTTCTAGAACCACACCGGGCGCCCACTCAGTACGAGTACGCTGCACCTGCTTCTTACACCCCACAGAGCGTTGAGGACTCATTGTTCAAGGAAGCACTGAGTCATGTGCTCTGGCCCACGTGGGCGTACAAGAACCATTACTACACGCTCCCACATCTACGCCCCGCGCTTCCAACTGCGCAATCGCTTCCCTAGCGCGACTCTCCATACTCGTATTTCGGCCTATGCCGGCCACTTCTTTTATGCATGGCGTCTCAAGCTGTTCTTGCGTGCTTGCTCCTGGCAAGCTCGATCGTCCCTTGATGAAATCTTGATCTTTGATTGACGATTTCTTGTTGTCGGTCTTCGTATTCTTGCTCCATTGCAACAATGGATAAATTGAGTGACGACATTGAGAGCCATCTCGCCAAAAAAACAAACCAGCTCGCAGCGATTCCCTAATAGCTCCGGGACCGCTGCCGCATCGCTCTGTGCCCAAGTCACCCTGTTCTTGGCCTCAGGAGGCCTTGCCACCTTCATCCATTGGACTTCAATGGTCCTACTGGTCTGGGGAGGCTTGACGCCGGTTTTAGCCACCATCATCGGCGCGTTCGTTGGATCCATCTTCAACTACTGGCTCCAGTTTTACTGGACGTTCAAAGGTAATGGTATCCACGGTATGGCCATCCCAGCCTATATCTGCACGGTGTTTCTGGGCTGGTGCGTCAATGCCGTGCTTTTCTACATTCTTACCTCTTTCGCTCATATGGGCTTAGTTCTGGCGCAGCTCTCCGCCACCGCCGCGGTCGCCGTCATGAATTTCATTGCTTATAAGAAGGTTGTGTTCCATGAACGCTTTAGTTGAAAGCTGGCGCCCCGAATCTCAAAGGGAGAGCAAGATCGAATTGTCGATCGTGATTCCTCTCTATAACGAGTACGAAGTGATCACAATGATGCACGAGCGTTTGAGTGCCGTGCTCGCCAGTCTGGATATTTCTTACCAGCTGGTTCTGATCGACGATGGCAGCCGTGACGGTACCCCGAACATGTTGAACCGGCTGGCCGAAGTGGATTCCGCTGTGAAAGCTGTATTCCTAAGCAGAAACTTTGGAAAAGAGGCCGCGCTTACAGCGGGTCTAGATCATGCCGCAGGGGATGCAGTCATTATTATGGATGCCGACTTGCAGGACCCCCCGGAACTCATTCCAGAAATGCTGCGTGCCTGGAAGGGCGGTGCAGACGTAGTCTGCATGCGTCGGCGCTCAAGAGCCGGGGAAAGCTGGCTCAAGCGCTACAGCGCACATCGTTTCTACCGGGTGCTTAACGCCATCAGCGAAGTGGATATTCCTGCTGATACGGGCGACTTTCGCTTACTCAGCCGAAAAGCCGTCGACGCATTGAGCCAATTGAACGAACGCAACCGTTATATGAAAGGCTTGTTCGCCTGGATCGGCTTGCCCACCACCGTGATTGAATATGATCGCCTGCCACGCGCAGCGGGTGTGACCAAATGGGACTATCTAAGTCTATTCAACTTGGCCTTCCAGGGGATTACCTCCTTCTCGACGGCGCCGCTGCGTCTGGCGATGGCAGCCGGCCTTTTGACTGCGCTCTTTGGTGTCCTCTTCACTCTGTGGATTGTGTTCAAGGCGCTTGTCTTGGGCGACCCCGTGCAGGGATACCCTTCGCTTATTTCCATGATCACAATCCTGGGCGGTGCCCAATTACTTTCCATCGGCCTTCTTGGCGAATACCTAGGCAAAACGTATTACGAAACCAAGCAACGTCCAGTGTATCTAGTTCGTGAGGTAGTAAGCCGTCGCAATACCGTCAACGAAAGAGAGAGCACTCCCCCCTCGACCGCAACTGCAGGAAAAGAGTCGTATGCAACGTATAAGTAGGAGCACGTGGATAGTTTTATTGGCTGCGGTGTTATTGCCACTCGTCTCAATGATCATCGTGCCGTTCTATGATACGAGTGAGCCTCGTTATGCCGAAATTGCCCGCATCATGGCGCAATCAGACGATTGGATAACGCCCTGGTTCAGCCCTGAGCTGCCTTTCTGGGGCAAGCCCCCCCTTTCATTCTGGGCACAGGCGCTATCCATGAAGTTATTTGGCTTCACCGAGTTTGCAGCGCGTTTTCCTTCCTGGTTATGCCTGATTCTATCCAACGCCATACTCTTGGCAGGGCTGCGGTTAATACATGGCTCACGCGTTGCGCTTTTGGCCGCAATCGTCTATAGCACGTGTCTGCTCGTCTACATCAGCTCGGGCGCCGTACTCACTGACCCATTTCTCGCACTTGGCACCACCTTGTCTCTGGTTTCATTCGCTGTGGTCGTCCACGAGCCCGAGCAGCGCGTAGCAGGAACTGGCAATCCTGTAGGAAAGTCGGCCGGCGTCGGGCCAGCGCGGGGCTCCGTGTGGTGGCAATATGGGTTCTTCTTGGGCCTGGCTGTTGGCTTGCTAGCCAAAGGGCCTTTGGCTGCGGTACTCAGCTTCGCGCCGATAGCGGTTTGGTACTTGCTGAACAGAAGGAGGGGCTCTCTGGTTTCAGCGCTACCCTGGGCTAAAGGTCTAGCCTTAGTGGCTGCAATAAGTCTGCCCTGGTACGTTGTAGCTGAAATCAAGACGCCAGGCTTTCTGGATTACTTCATCGTGGGCGAGCACTTTCGACGCTTCCTAGATCCGGGCTGGAAGGGCGATCTATATGGAACCGCCCACAAACAGGCATACGGAACAATATGGCTCTGTTGGCTGCAAGCATCCTTTCCCTGGGGCATTATGGTGCTAGCAACATTCGTTGGGGCGTTTGTTAGCATGCGCCTGCGTTCTGCGGTACGAATCGCCAGCACAACATCGTTGTTTTACTACTGGCTGGCTGGCGCTGTCGTCACACCGTTATTCTTTACATTCTCTGCCAACATACTTTGGACTTACGTGCTTCCTTCGTTGGCCGGATTTAGTGTCTTGACTGCAATTCTCGCAGATCATATATACAGACAACTAGGCTTATCCAGGCGCGGGTTTCTAATTACCGCAGGAATCGTTCCAGTCGCCGTTCTTGTGTTGAGTGCCGTCGTTTGGGCTAATCCCAATCTGGGGAATACAGAACGGGAACTAATACGCTACGCGAGACAAGACGGTAACTTTACAATTCCATTGGTTTATTTATCGAAGATCCCTTTCTCAGCACAGTTCTACTCGGCAGGGAGGGCACGGGAAATTCAGCAATCAGATCTTGGGAACGCAATCAAATGCGGCACGCCCTTCTATTTGGCAATCCCCAAAGAAAGGCAATCGATCGTTGCAAAGATGACGAGCAAGCCACTTATTGCGCTTTACTCAAACAAGCGATACATCTTAGTGAAGATATCACCGCTCTCCAATTGCAGCGCTCAAGTTATAGCAAAACAGAAACCGATCAGCTTGCAACTAAAGCATCTCCCAAGTAACGAAGGCTCAATCATCATTAATTGAGAGGGCGTGGGATTTCATGCCAACAGAGTTCGTGCGTTATCGCTCTCATTCGAATAACTCCTTCGCACCCATTTCCCATGTATTCACCTTACAAAAGCAAGGGCGGATTTTCGCGTCTGCTTAGCGCTCTACGCTACTCAATCCAGGGACTGATTATCGCAGTCAAGCATGAGGCCGCCTTTCGGCAAGAGTTAATCCTTGCGGTTGTGCTCACCCCTGTGGCACTATGGATAAGTGAGAACGTTTTTGAAGCCGTACTACTGATAGGTTCACTTCTCTTTGTGTTGATTATCGAACTATTGAACTCAGCACTGGAGGCGGTCGCTGATACGATCACCATAGATCACCATCCCATGATAGGACGAGCCAAGGATTTAGGAAGTGCTGCTGTGCTGCTATCACTTACTATGGCGTCCCTGATTTGGATAGGTGTGATTTTGGCGTAAATCCGTTCCTGCTAGGTAGTGCAGGTTAATAGGCGCTCTCACTCAGCGTATACAAGGCCAGCATAGAAAGAACATGTGTGGTGTTGCAGAATGAAGTACAGCGTCAGGGAACCGCTCTCTTTTTCATTCGATCACCACCGGCCTCTTTTTTCCCAGGATTGATGCTTTGTCCTTGCACCGATAGCGTGTAATCGGACATCTTGAAGCCATGCTTTTGGCAAAAAACTTCAACAGCACGCTCAAGTTCGGGATCGAAAAGCCAATGCTCCGTGCCGGAATCTTGACATACTATTCTTTGACGGAACTTCCTGGATGTTAAATAATAATGTGTTTTCCAGCGACTCTGCAGGTCGAGAGTAGTTCTGCAGTTGTAAGTCGCTTGAGCGCCGCATATATGGACGACATAGCAATATCCAACCCATTACCAACAAGGTAACGCTTGATCTCCATGGCTATTATGGGTCGATCCGACTGAGCAATGACCCTCCATACGACCATGCGCGGCATGGTCGTAGCCACGCCTGCCTCTTTCATGACCTGCGCTGCCGAGCGGAGCGGATCGGCGTCAATACGAGCCCGGGGCAGCGAGAAGCTCCTATCTGCCATGATTCTCTCCTCTGGTCAATAACCTTGTTGCGTCGATCTCCGAGACCGTCCTACAACTCGCTAACACCATGGCGGCCTCCAGCTCGGTGCGCAATATGTTCAGCACATGGGCGACCCCGGTGGCGCCTGCCACGGTAATCCTCCCGCAAAAGCGTTGAGGTCAGAAGTAGAATTTTCTCGTTGAGGAGTTCTACAGCATGAAGAAGTCACGATTCACGGACAGCCAGATCATCGAAGCCATCAAACGGGTGGAAGCTGGCCTTGCGGTACCCGAACTGTGCCGGGAGCTGGGCATCAGCTCGGCGACGTTCTACAAGTGGCGATCGAAGTACGGCGGCATGGACGTGTCGCTGATGGCGCGGATGAAGGAGCTGGAAG